>JAATEU010000117.1 GCA_015655565.1 Clostridiales bacterium | reverse complement strand
TTCGATACAAAAGAGATTGCTCCCATAGTAAAAGCGGACGGAACCTGCTACCTGGAATTATTTCACGGGGCTACCATAGCCTTTAAAGATATGGCACTATCCATACTTCCCCACCTGTTAACCACGGCGGCGAAGAAGAATCAGGTTACGGATGAGATTATTATCTTAACCGCCACCTCCGGTGATACAGGCAAGGCAGCTTTAGCGGGATTTGCCGGTGTGGAAGGAACTGAAATTATTGTATTCTATCCGAAGGACGGAGTCAGTCCGATCCAGGAGAAGCAGATGGTAACCCAGAAAGGGGATAATACTTATGTAATCGGTATCCATGGCAACTTTGATGATGCCCAGAACGGTGTAAAGGCAATGTTTAATAACAAAGAACTTGCAAAAGCCATGAAAGAAAAAGGATACCGGTTCTCCTCCGCCAACTCCATTAACATAGGAAGATTGGTACCCCAGATTGTATATTATATCTATGCCTACGGTAAACTCCTTGAAAATGGTGAAATCAAGGAAGGTGAAAAAATCAACGTAATAGTGCCTACCGGCAATTTCGGGAATATTTTAGCGGCCTATTATGCTAAATCCATGGGTCTTCCCATAGACAAATTAATCTGTGCCTCCAATGAGAATAAGGTTTTATTTGATTTTTTCCGGACAGGCACCTATAACCGGAACAGGGATTTTATCTTAACCACGTCTCCCTCTATGGACATCTTAATATCCAGTAACCTGGAGAGGCTCATATTCCAGATAGCCGGAAGGGATGCGGATAAGACCCTTGCCATGATGAAATCCTTAAGTTCAAAAGGGGAATATGGCATCACAAAAGAGATGAAGGCAAATATAGCGGACTTTATCGGCGGATATGCTTCCGAAAAGGAAACTGCGGAAACCATTAAGAAATTATATGAGGCGGCCGGTTATGTCATTGATACCCATACTGCCGTAGCAGCCGGCGTATATGAGAAATACCTTGCACGGACCGGTGATAAGACGAAAGCTTTAATTGTCTCTACGGCAAGTCCTTATAAATTTACGCGAAGTGTCATGAATGCCTTAGACAGCAAATATGATTCCATTGCGGACTTCCAATTGGTTGATGAATTAAGTAAGATTTCAGGTACGGCCGTACCTCAGGCCATTGAAGAGATCCGAACTGCAAAAGTACTGCATAATACTGTATGTGACCCGGATAAGATGCAGGAGGCCGTTGAAAAGATACTGCAATAAAATAATGTAATAACACAGATGTTTTTAGTAAATTTTAAAAGCTCATTTCAATTTGAATTGAATATAAATATAAAAATTACATAGGAAATGATGTATATTTCATTATATACCAAAATTATTACAAAAAAATAAACTGAATATGACAAAAGCATGACATAAATTTGACACAATCAAAGTGCATTATAGTAAGTAAGTCAGATAGATGCAGGGCAGAACATTGTATGATGCTCACTCTATTTGACATGGATATAATCAATTCAATACGGATATAACAAACGAACAGGGTGTAATTTATCTAAAATGTATCTGGGAAGATAAACCAAATTTACGATACTCAAAAACATGTATTAATGTGCTTGAATGTGTCAAAAATAAGGCAACTCCCGGGGTATACAGCTGGTGAAAAGGATTATAAAAAAAGTAAAATAATAGATAAAAGGACTTGACCTTTTGTTTGATTATTGTTATAATCAACTTGTTATTGGAATGATTATATTTGCTAAAAATATAATACCAAACCAAACCCTATATTTTAAGGAGGAAGAAAGAATATGAAGAAAAATTTCTTTAAGAAGAAATTAGCTTCAACCCTTGCATTAGCATTGGTAGTTGCAAGTTTGGCTATGCCTACATCGGCATCAGCTGCTACAGCTACTAAAATCGTTAAGCAGGGCGGAAAAGCAGCACCAACTGTTTTATATGTTGGTAATAAGGGCACAGATTACGGTCTGAGCAAAACTTATAAGGGCAATAAATATGTCTGGACAATCGGCAATTCAGCAATTACTACAATTAACAAATCCGGTGTTGTTACAGCAAAAGCACCTGGTGTAGTTACAATTAAGTGTACGGCCAGAAACTCTAAGGGCAAATGGCTTAAGGCTTTTACAAAGAAACTGACAATTAAGCAAC
>JAATEU010000028.1 GCA_015655565.1 Clostridiales bacterium | reverse complement strand
GCGGAGTGCTTTTATATGATAGGGCATAATTCCTATCACATAAAAAGGGCCACTGCTTAAAAAATAAACAGTGACCCTTTTATGAATCGGGAAATTATGACATTCTTGAAAAATGTTCAACCGCTTTGGCAAAGTCTGCGATTGTCTTATCAGCATCCCCGTGTTCAATTCCCTCTTTCACACAATGGTTTAAGTGACCTTCTAAAACAACCTGTCCAACTTTATGCAGAGCGCTTTTTGCGGCGTTAATCTGAATTAAAACATCCTCGCAGGGAATATCTTCATCTATCATTTTATCAATTGCTTTTATTTGACCTATTATTTTATTGAGCCGTCTGTGCAGATTAGCTTCGTCCATGCATTGACGCATCCTGACACCTCCTTAATACCCATACAGGTATAGAAAATAGTATATCATTATACGTTTATTTCGTCAATAGAAGTGAAAACGTAAACACAGGCAGGAAGGAGAAAGTTTTAAGGTAGGACTTGTTAAACAAGGCACGGGTAAAAATAAAAATATAAGAAATTAAGTTTTACTTATTTCTTATTATTCATTGACAAATTAGAATAAACGCCATATAATGAATTTAAATTCATTGAATATATATTCAATTTACAACAGGGGGAAAATCAAATGGGATCAAAAGTAAGAGATACGCAGAAAACAGAACGAAAATCAGAGATACTGAAACAGGCATTAAACCTGTTTCTTACAAAAGATTATAGTACAACGACAATTGCGGATATTGCCAAAGCCTGTAATATGAGTACAGGTTTGCTTTTTAATTATTTTGACTCTAAAAAATCCTTATATGATGAACTGCTGGAAATAAGTTTTAACGAATGCGCAGGAATTGAAGAGTACCTTGTTTCTGACACTTCCCCGGAAAATACTCTCTATAATCTATGTGAATTTATCTTAAATTTAATCAAAGAAAAACCGGAATCGGCAAAAATGTTCATGCTTGTGGAACGGTCCTGGAGAAGCAAAATAACTGCCAGCGAAAAAACAGGGCAAAAAGATTCCCGGATAAATATTATTCAAAAAACCATTACGATTGTAAAGTCCGGTCAGGAAGCCGGAATCTTCCGTGAAGGAAATACGAAAGCTTTGGTATATGCTTTCTGGGGTGCCATTATCGGACTCGCGGAGGATATTGCCTGCAGTCCGATAAAACATTATGCAGATGCTGGGTGGTTTATCAAACTATTAAAGTAAAGGAGCAGTAAAATGGAATTAAATCATAATGCCAAAAAGCCTGAAATGCCCAGGATACTTATGGTGAATGTGCCGTTTGCAGGACATACAAACCCAACCCTGGGCCTGGCGCAGCAACTGGTTGATAAAGGATGCACAGTCACTTACATCCATGCACCGGACTGGAAAGAAAGAATAGAACAGACAGGTGCAAAATTTGTTCCATACGATGATTTTCCCCTTAAAATAAACAAAAACCTCCTGGCCTACAAAGCCTTCGGAGGAGCCATGCGGACAGTGAAACGGCTTGGCCTTTCCCACGATGTCCTGCTATATGAAATGTTTTTTTCTCCGGGAAAGACATTGGCGGATAATTTAGGGATACCATCCATACGCCTGTTTTCAACATTTGCCCTCAATTCCTCTATTTTAAAGCAATACTCAAAAAGCGGCGGATTGCATTTTACTGGTTTTGGAAGCACACCGTTATTGTATAAAGCGGTTTCCAGCTTCCTGTGCAGGAAGCTGGGGCTGAAATCGGATGATATATTTAAAGAAATTACAGAAAACGGCCCTGAGCTTAATTATGTATATACAACCAGGGATTTTCAGATAAACCATACGGCATTTCCGGAAGAAAATTATAAATTTATCGGGGCATCTATTTGGAATCGGGCTTCTGGAATTGAAATACCTTTTGAAAAGATGAAAAAGCCTTTCATTTATATTTCACTTGGCACCCTGTTTAATAATTCCGTAAGTTTTTATAAAAAGTGCATTCAGGCATTTTCAGGTGAGAATGTCTCTGTTATCATGTCTGTCGGCAGTAAAATAAATATTGAAAAGCTGGGTAAAATCCCCGGGAATTTTTATATTTATCGGTTTGTACCTCAACTTGATGTTTTAAGCCGGGCGGATTTATTAAGTCATTTTACTTTTTGAATTTAGGAGTGTAATGTAATTTATAATG
>JAATEU010000225.1 GCA_015655565.1 Clostridiales bacterium | reverse complement strand
TTCCATAACCGATATCCCTTCTAACAGGCAGGGAAACGTAACCCATAAAAAAAGAATACAGTTCTCATCGGCTATATCTGCTACCGGCAAGGACCGTATTTCTTCTATGTCCATCGTATGATAGTGATTTTCTGCGCTTCTTCCCTCCCCCTTTTTGGAATATACCTTATACTGCCAAGGTGGGTCAGCATAAATAACTTTGAACTTTTTTCCCATATCAGTTCCGCCTTTCTTACTAAATGACTACCCTTGACACAAGGGCATACTGTTGTTATCTGTATTATCATAAAAAAGCTGCTGAAATCCTTATCTTGACCTTTCCTTTTTTTCCTCTATCTTCTCCTGAAAGCCATCATCATAAAATCCTTTTCTTAAGTAATCTTCAAAGGTATCCTTGTTATTCGTTAGAAACATTTTATCCATACTTCCTGCCAAGGTCAGTCTTACTTCCTCCGACAAATCCATGTCCTCGCACAAGCTCTGGTGCTTGTAAAACTTGCGCTTAATACTGGAACGGTAATCGGAAATATTCTTAATAGCCTCCGGTTTTCCATACTCTCTTTTCAACTTCTCCAAATCTATCTTTGCAATATCATATCCCAGATAAATGCCATAGCTCCATTCTACACCGCAAATTTCACTATCCTTGGAAGAATATCCTTTTTTAGGGGTTCTGATAAAATAAGTAGTACCTACCCCCACCAAAATCTGCCCATCGTTTTGTGCATACAAAAGCAGGTTTTTTCGGTCAAGTACGGAAAGTACAAGATAGTCATTACCGTTCATATTTCTAAGGATTTCTCCCCTGTGAAACGCACGCTCTTGCGCCTCATAATGAAGACTATTAAACATACTGTGCCCGTCCGTCCTTAATCCATATGCCGTAAGAACTTCAAGACAGTCTTTCGAGCAGCGTTCCTCATCAAAACAAACAGATTCTTCTCTGCTATTGCCGTTGTAATACCCATGCAGAAAACCTCTTAATTCACTTTCTCCACAGCAGAATTTGGCATGATAAGTCTGATTGGACATTACATAAATTTCTCCCCATTCTTCCTTGTATTTCTTTGTCTCAAACAACTCTCTTACGCAAAACGCCATGTCCCCAATCGAATCGGAACACGCTTTAGCAACGATTTCCACGTAGTCTTCAAAACTTGATAAATAGTTGGTTTCCACTCCCTTGCAGTTTTCTATGACCATTACCATTTCCTCTAACTTCATCCTGTTTCCTCCTTTTTATCAATCCAAAGGGCAGCGCCTAACGGCACTGCCCGGTATCAAGACCAAATTGAAATAAGGAAAGCTGACCGCCTTCCCTTACTTCCCCCTGTTCCTTTTGTTTTTTACAGAGTATTTCTTTCAGTTTCTGTGCACAACTTGCGAAAGATTCCTGATAACCTTCCGGTCTTCCTGCATGTCGTCGCATCGTAACCAGATCATCTTGCTTTAATGCGTTTGCCAGACCGGATACATATCCCAGTACGTTATTCAGACAGATTTTTTCCGCTTCCTTTTTACTCAGCTTGTCCTTATTTAAGAAAAGATACTGGAAATTCACATCGGCCAGATAGATATCCATCGACTCTGCCGCTTGATCTCTAATCTGTGCGGCACAGGTCATATATCCTCTATGGGCTTCCGGCGGAAGTTCTCTAAAAAAGATTTCAGGGTATTTCTCATAATTAGTTCCATACTTTTCAGCAATTGCTCTTTTCCCATTTATAATGTGGTTTCTTACCAAATTCATATTCGAGCTGTCATCCCAAAAAGGATCGCTTCCACCAAACTCCCTTAAATACTCCCACCTTTCATAATTCTGTTTCAACCTTTCTTCCAAATCCGGCTCTTTCTTTTTTCCCATTCTTTCACCGCCAATCCGTTGCTTTTTAACATGGAATCGCAATTTCTAAGAATTTATGGGGATAGGCAGGACTTTAAACTTATCTCCACCTTTCCCCTGTTCTGCTACCTTAATGGCAGTGGGTATTACTTTGTATTTATCCCAAATAGTTCATCAGTGCTTCTATAATATCTTCTTTATCCCCCGCTTCCCATTTTGATATCAACATTTGTAACAGCATTGACTCTGCCAGACCATCCATGATATATTCTTCATTTCTGTGAACCATCAATAATACGAATATAATTTCGTAAAACGATTCTTTTTTAAGTTCTTCTATCAACTGTTTCAGTGTATGTAAATCCATTTCTTTATCTCCCGGTGTACAAATAATTCGCCACCAGACAGGATAGTCATATACCCATTTCAAAAATTTTAAAGTTCTTATGTATTCCTTGCGTCTATAACGTTTCTTTTCTTTCATATATTTCATTCTCCTATCGAACCCCCTGTTATTTGTCATGTATATATGACAAGAATATCATGTTTTTATAGTAGAATCAATATAAAATGTAATCTATTCATGACATTTTATACTTTGGAGGTTTTTATGAAATTAAAACAAGATATTTCTATAGGTCACAATCTGGCACGTTTACGTACTAAATCTGGATTTACACAAGAACGATTAGCTAACGAGATGCAATTGTATGGTTGTCCTACAACTCGCAATACCTATGCTCAAATGGAAGGTGGTACTTATAATATTCGTATCAGTGAGTTATTGGTTCTAAAGGAAATATATCAATGTGAATTATCCGACTTTTTCACTGATTTACCAGTCCCTGTTAAATTCGGTAATGCTAATTCTAATAAATGTTAATATAAGGTATCCACTCGGTTATTCTGTGGCATTATTTTTCAACCTCCTTTACCTTCCGGCTTATGCTGCACTGATAATGCGCAATAAAAGATTACCTGTTCCCACTTCATGCGGGAAGATTCGCCAGCCTATCTAGGTCTGCCAATAAATACAATAGATGATTTACCCTGTAGGGGACGGTATACCACGCCCGTTTGCTCATTCGCTGCTTCCACTACTTTTCCTCCTCCCACGTAAATCGCCACATGGGTAATATTCATGAACCGTCCGTTATTTCCATAGGTGTAAAAGATTAAATCCCCCGGCTGCATTTCCTCATAAGTCACTAGTAGGTTGTTATCACAACAATATTTTCCTTCACTGGCTGCGGTATTGGCTCCCTCATACGAAATATCAACCCCGGCACTCTTCCATGCATAGTAGGCTAAAGAACTGCAATCGTAATAATTCCCACTGTTACGGTAAGCCTGACTGTACGGATATCCAACCTTTGACAGTACAAATTCCACCACTCTTTTTCCATTGGCATCGGATACAGCATCTACAATGGCCTGATACTGCTCGTCACTGACACTCTCTCCTGAATCTCCACCACCGCCTGCATAGCCTAACAAGGCAAGATATTCAGGCTTCATCAGCTCTGCAAGCATTTCCTGTTCTTCGACACCAAATCCATAAATCGATACCATCTCGCGGTAAGTCTTTAAAGTTACATTGACATATTTGATAAAATAAGTAGTGGTATTTCCATTTTCATCCTCTTCTGTTTCTATTCCTCTTGTAATATGATAGCTGCTCATATCATTAAAAACCTTTTTTAGATTTTCTTTTGCTTTATTCGTCATATCTGTAGCAGTATCACCATTTCCATACTTCACCATATAGACCGCCAGTATGTCGTAATAATTATCCGGTGTCCCTGCTCCTTCAAAATCAATGTAAACCCTCTCACTTCTGTCATAACCGGAGTAATTATTTACTTCTGCATCCACGTCACG
>JAATEU010000148.1 GCA_015655565.1 Clostridiales bacterium | reverse complement strand
TTATTTTTTAAATGTTTTGCTCCATATACTGCCGTAGAACTTGCATCCATCATAATATGATCGCCGTCTTCTATCATGGAGCTGATAATTTCTGCTATATACTGCTTATTGGTTACGTTGGTTTTCTTTCTTACCGTGTATGGCAGATCCACATTAAGACTTTCCTTAATAATTGCACCTCCATAGGTTTTCTTTGCAAAACCTTCTTTTTCCAGCTTTTCCAAATCCCGTCTGATTGTCTCTTCCGTTACCTGAAAGTCCGCACTTAAATCACTGACAACAACACGGCTGTCCCGCTGCAGCATAGCCAATATTTTATTTCTTCTTTCAATTGCAAGCATATATTTTTCCTACTTTCATACATGGTAACCCATTTAATATTATGTAATACGGATGAATAGTTACACTTAATTACATTATAATATACTTTTGCAGAGTTTATCATCCGGATTCGCAATAACAGCAGAATCTAACAACATTGCATTTTCACCGACTGCTGCCTTTGCTTTCGCAATTGCAGCTTCCACTGCCGCAACTTCTCCTGTTAACAGCAGATAGGATTTGCCGCACATTCCTCTTGCTATCCTTAACTCAATTAATTCAACCTGGGCCGCTTTTGCCGCTTCATCCGCTGCAACGATAATTGATGCTGCTGAAAATGTCTCAAGAATTCCCAATGCTTTTATTTTTTCAATCTGCGTTGCCCCGTAAATGGCTGCAAATATGGATTCATGCGGATTTCCAAGAATAAAGCTGTCGATAAGATGTTCACTGTATCCTGTCCTGGCTGCTTCTATGCAGGCATTGATTGCACTGAGGTCACCCCTTAACAATACAATATATTTTCCGGGACAGACCGTCTGTGCTTCTATAATTTCTACCTGGGCAGTTTTTAACATGATATCAGCCACTAATAATCCTGTTGAAACTGTTTTATATTCAACCATTCCGATTGCTTTGCTCATAAAGTGTACATCCTCTCTGCATTAACTTTTATCTCGCCCTTATCATTATGAATTTGTCGTTAACCTCCGCGACTTCGCCGGATATGGAGGCATGAACAGAAATGGAAAGCTTTCCTTCTTCCGCCCTGGCAATCACATCACCCCGGTTTACCATATCTCTTTTCCCAACCACTGCCATGGCTTTGGCACCTATATGCTGGCTTAAGCTTATTTTCACCTGATTTGTAAATACTTCCTTCTCATCCAGAGGCGCCTCCACATCATATCCTTTTAAACCGAGCCTAGCTGTTAAACGATCCATAGGAACTTTCCGGTACTCTCTCATTGGATCCGTTTCTTTTAATGGAATCCCTTTGGGAACGGTGATTCCGTTTTTCCTTAATCCATTTTTATATTCCGTAATTAATTTTCCGGGGGACAAATCCTGGGGACAGGCATACATTTCACAAATACCGCAGGAACAGCAGAACATGGTATCCAAAAACGGGCCGAGCTCCTGAGTTACGCCGCTGGTAGCAGCCCGCATGAACCTATGCGGTGCAATCGGCTGGCCAAGCAAATGTCTTGGACACAAGTCCGTACACATCTCACATTGACAGCAGGCTGCCATAGCTCTTTTCATATCTATGGAAGGGTTTGCTGATTTTTTATGAAGTACGGTATGACCACTTGGAAGAACAAGAATTGCATTGGTAGTTTTCGTAACGGTATCATAAGGATTTACAATGCTGCCTGTCATAGGACCGCCCATAAAGTATACAGGCTCCTTAATTGCGGTTCCTCCGGCTAATTCCACTGCCTTTTCCACCGACATTCCAATTAGCGCTTTTACGGTCATAGGGGTTTTAACCTCTCCTGCCAAGGTAAGATACTTTGAATATACCGGTTCCTGTTTCATTACGGCTTTATAGATATTAAATACGGTTTCCACATTAAATACCGCTATCCCTGCTTCAATCGGAATACTTCCGGGAAGTACTTTCCTGCCGGTTGCTTCATAAATTAATACTACTTCATCCCCCATTGGATATACCTCCGGCAGCAGCTTTAACCTGAGCTTCGGAAAAGAATCCAAATTGGAGTTTACTGCTTCCACGGTTTTTGTATAAACTTCTTTAACAGCTATAATTACCTTCTCTGCTTCCACAGATTCGGCCATCATATCAAGGGTCCACATGATTTCATAAGCATACTTTTGTAATAATTGTCTATGAACTTTTAATAAGGGTTCACACTCCGCACAATTTAATATAATTGTATCGGCTTTTTTATCTATTTTGGCATAAGTAGGAAATCCGGCACCACCCGCACCTGCAACTCCATTTTCTTTAACGGCACTTATCAGTTCCTTAATATCCATATATCAACTCTACTCCAGTCCGATTCCGTCATCTACAATTCCAACAATTGCAGCATCAACAGGGGAAGCTTCCATATTACAGCCAATACGTGCCGCACTGCCTTTTGCTACAAGTACGATTTCTCCGATACCTGCGCCCACATTATCAATTGCAACAATTCTTCCTTTGCCCTGTTCCATTTTTTCAAATGGTTCAACAATTAAGAATTTACTGCCTACCAGGTTCTCGTTTTTTCTTGTTGCCACTACACTGCCTACTACTTTACCTACGATCATATCATCACCTACTTATTATTTTCTGAGAATAAGCCTTATATTTATTTTATTGGCATAAGACGTCCGGCCCGGGCAGACTCCTAGTTTCCTATGTCATTAATTCCTATTTTATTATTACGGCGGTGTCACCCGTACTGATCTTCGCTGCATTTGCTTCATCCGTATCAATATGCATTTCCAGGGTATAGCTTTTATCTACACGGATTTGTACATGATTGAAAGTGGTGCCTCTTTCATTTTCAACCTGTACGGATACGGTATCCCCATTGTTTACCCCTGCCGCTTTGACATCCTCCGGCGACATGTGAATATGTCTTTTGGCAATAATACAGCCTTCTTTTAAATAAACCACTCCTTTAGGACCAACAATTGCAATTGGTGCGGAACCTTTAATATCACCGGATTCCCTGATTGGTGTCTTAATTCCTAATTTAATTGCGTCGGTTGCGGATATTTCTACCTGTGACGCCTTACGCACCGGCCCCAGTATTCTTACATTTTCCATTGCCCTGAGTTTCAGGCCTACAATTGTAACAATTTCATTGGAGGCAAACTGCCCGCCCATTAATTCTTTTTTCTTGGTTAACTCATATCCCTTTCCAAACAGGGTTTCTACATCTTCCTGTGTTAAATGGACATGTCTTGCTGATACGCCTATGGGAACAGCAAACCCTTGTTCCGAAGTTTTTTGATTCATTGCTTCCATTACCAGCCTTGTAATCACTTCAATTGTTTTTTCTTCCAAGAAATTCACCTACTCTTCTCATATTCAGATATTTAAGGACTACTGCCGCTGTCTGGCTCAAGCCCGTTTATTACGTTTCCTTCATTATTCCATTATAGGTTTTACAGCTCCATGCAACTTTTCAGTTACAAAGAGCTGCATACCCCGAATCAAAGCAGAAAAGCAGATTATTTTAAAGATGGAAGAATCTTTTCTACATCTGTGTGCGGTCTTGGAATTACATGGGTAGCTACTAATTCACCAAGCTTTGATGCTGAACTTGCACCGGATTCTACTGCTGCTTTTACCGCACCTACATCTCCTCTTACCATTACACTTACAAGACCGGACCCAATTTTTTCTGTGCCTACTAATGTAACATTTGCTGCCTTTAACATTGCATCTGCTGCTTCTATTGCTGCTACTAAACCTCTTGTTTCTACCATTCCTAATGCTTCTTGTGCCATTCTTTTTTCCTCCTTAACAGCTGTTTTAGCTATTTCATTTTTTATTGGTTTTATTGTTTCTTTTATTGCTTTTACCGGTTCTTTGGTTACTGCTTTTGCTGTCTCTTTAACTGCTGCTTTTGCTGCCTCTTTTGCTGTCTCTTTTGCTGCTTTTTTAACTGTTCCTTTTACCGTTGCCTTTACTGTTTCTTCTGTTGCTGCTTTTATTTCCTCAGGCTTTTTTTCTTCTGCCATATTAGCTCCTTTTGCATAATCGAAGCCAGCGTCGATTACTGCCTACTTAATCTGCTTGCACTTATATTTACCATTTTAACCGTTTCCTCATGGGGATTGGGTATTACTGCGTGCACACAGGGTTTCATTGCTTGTCCGGCTGCGCTCTCAACTGCTTGAATTACCGCAGATACATCACCTTGAACTATAATTGTTACAAGTCTTCCACCCAGTTTCCGCTCCCATGTAACAAATTCAACATCGGCTGTTTTACACATGGTATCAAGTGCTTCAATTGCTGCTGTTACGCTTGGAATTTCAATAAATCCGAATGATTTCATTATAAGCTCCCATCTGCATGCCCTTTGCATTCTTTTAATTCAAGGGGTGTTAAAAACGATTTCTCTTTCACACTGAACTTCCTTTTGAGTTGGGCTTACAAGTATAGTTCAAATCTTCGGAAGTATTTTTTCTACGTCCATATGTGGTCTTGGTATTACATGAACAGCAACTAATTCACCAAGTCTTGCAGCTGCTGCCGCGCCAACTTCAGTAGCTGCCTTGACAGCTCCTACATCACCGCGTACTAAAACTGTTACAAGGCCTGAACCGATTTTTTCTGTTCCTACCAATACAACCTCAGCCGCTTTCACCATTGCATCTGCTGCTTCAATAGCTGCGGTTAATCCTCTGGTTTCTACCATTCCTAATGCTTCTTGTGCCATTCTTATTATCCTCCTGATTGATTACATTTTTTTATAATTTTTAATTGTTAACTTCTAAAATAAATCTTTAAAATTAATATAGTTTAGATAAAATTCATTCCACACACCTTACACACGTATTAACATTCTTAACTTTTATCGAATCCGTTTAATACAAGCAATTTTTCCGTATCCTTTTCCGGATTGGCAATAACATGCTTTGTTATAACCCCGGATACTTTATTTGCTGCCGCCTCAGCCGCTTCAACCGCCGCTTTCACATCCTCCACACTTCCGCGAAACTTCACCATAACAATTAAAGGAACGGGAAGGCTGTCCGCATTAGCGGGTTTATTACGATCGAAGGTTTCAATCGTGACATTCGCTGCTTTACAGCCGGCATCTCCTGCAACGAAAGCCGCTACAAGTCCAAACACTTCTATCATTCCAACAGCATTAGCCATACATACTCCATGCCTTTCTTCCTTTATTCATTATACATTAACAACGGCAATTTTTAAACCTTCCATCTTAAGATTTGTAATAAAGCCTTCATTTATCTGATCCAGAGTAAATTTATGGGTAATTAATTCTTCCATAGGAAGGCCGATTCCCTTTGCCCTTTTTAAGAAATCAAAGGTTGTGGCATAATCCCTTAAGGTGTACACCCATGAGCCCACTGTTGTGATTTCTTTTGCACAAATATCAAAATGAGGATTAATAGTAGCATCTCCGCCATTGATAAAGAAACCAAGCTCACAAAGTCCGCCGCCGTTACGGATAAATTTATAGATGTTGGCATGTCCTGCCGGCGAACCCGTACATTGAAAAGCAAAATCTGCCAAATGTCCACCAAAAGCATTTTGCACACCTTCCGCCAATGCTTCAATTCCTTTAAATTCCTTGAAGTTAACTGCCCCTTCAGCTCCCATTTTCTTTGAAAATTCCAGTCTTTTCTGTTCCCCGTCCACCGCGACAATATTTTCAATACCCATTGTCCGAAGTACGGCAATACAGATAAGTCCGATGGGTCCGCAGCCCTGGACAACAACCCTGCTGTTAAACCTTAAAATCCCGGTGGTTTTTGCTCTTTCCACTGCATGAATTAATACGGCACAAGGTTCAATTAAGATTCTTGAGTCCAAATCCAGTTCACTTACATTAAAAATAGTGGAACCTCCCCGGATTACAATATAATCAGAAAACCAGCCGTTTAAATGAATATCATCGTCAGGAAGCAATCCATAAACATCTGCTCCACCGACATTCTGCTTGTTTAAGTCAAACATGGTAATATCCGGATTATCTTTAAATATCATACAGGAAACTACCTTATCTCCAACAGCCAGCGGTTTTCCGGCACTGTCCTTTTTTACGTTTTTACCCAGTTTAACAACTTCGCCGGTGCCTTCATGACCTAAAGCAACCGGAATCAGGCCAAACGGATCCCTTTTAAATTCATGTGCATCCGTACCACAAATTCCGCATCCTTCTACCTTTACAAGAATATCATTATCACCAAGTTCCGGAATCGGATATTCCTTTATTTCAAATTGCTCTAATTTTGTAAGCATTGCTACTCTGCCGGTCTTAGAAATGGTTCCGGCCGGTTTGTCAAAAGCTTTATTTTCCGGTCCATTTTTCATTTCCTGAAGAACCTGCTTTACGATTTCTTCAATATTTGATGAATTTACATCCATAACGAATCCTCCATTTTTATTTTTACACCCATTGCATATATTATGTTTTCTTTCAACCTTCCCGACATGATGCCGCTTCTGCGGCATCACAAATAATAAGGGAAGAAGCTTGGAATGAGCACATTTTTGCTCATTTCTAGGTTCTTCTGGTGTGAAGATGTTTTTTCTTCACACTTTTCACCTTATGCATAGACTGTCCGACATGACACAGCGTCTCTGCTTGGTAAATGTACGGGCTGATGTTAAGCCTTCACCGGTTCTGCTGGCAATAGTAAAAGTACAGAAGCCTTCTCCGCCAAATCCTAAAGCGGCATAAGAAGGTGCATTCTTAACAAAAATCGCAGTGTCAATTGCTTTACCGAAACGGGTAAGATTGTCTACATTTTTCGAATGCATATGTGCGGAATGACGATTTCCGTGCTCTAACCATACTGCTTTTTCGATTGCATCATCAATGTCTTTTGCCCTTACGACACCAAGAATCGGCATCATCAGTTCTTCCGCAATAAGAGGGTGTTCTTTTTCGCCTTCAAAGATAATGCAGCGGATATTTTCAGGAGCATTGACACCGATCAGGGAAAGTAAGGTACGGGCATCTTTACCTACACAATTTCTGTTTAATTTATTATCTTTTAAAACTACTGCGGTTAATTTGTCCTGTTCTTCTTTGGAAATTTCATAACATCCGTTTTCCAACAAGTAAAATTTTAATTCATCCGCTATTTGATTCACTGCAACAATTTCTTTTTCCGCAATGCACGGAAGATTATTATCAAAGGTACAGCCATTTACGATATCCATTGCCGCTTTCTTTATATCTGCAGTTTCATCTACAAGTACCGGCGGATTACCGGCTCCTGCCCCGATACCGCGTTTTCCGGAGGAAAGAACCGTAGTTACCACTCCCGGGCCTCCGGTTGCTACAATAAGCGGGATATCTTTATGTTTCATCATGATTTCACTCGTTGCTAAAGTAGGCTTAATTACGGATACCGCAATATTATCAGGTCCGCCTGCTTCTACAGAAGCTTCATTTACCAGGCTGACAGAAAAGTTTGATACCTTGATTGCTGCCGGATGAGGATTAAATACTACCGTGTTGCCTCCTGCAATCATACCGATGCTGTTGCAAAGAATTGTCTCACTGGGATTGGTACAGGGTGTGATTGCCCCAATTACTCCAAACGGCCCCATTTCAATTAAGGTAAGACCTCTGTCTCCTGACCAGGCTGTTGTTGTAATATCTTCCGTACCGGGTGTTCTTTCTGCCAGTAACTGATGCTTTAATGTTTTATGTCCCACATTGCCCATACCGGTTTCTTCCACACCCATTTTTGCCAAAAGTTCAGCATTTTCTATGGTTTTCTTACGAATGTTGCCTATTATTTTTTCACGGCAGTCCATAGATAGTTTCTGCATTACTGCCTGTGCTTTCTTTGAAGCCTTTACCGCTTCATCCATATCTTCAAAGACACCTGATAACTGCTTCCCGACAGGTTTATCCTGCATCTGAAGTAATACTTTTTTTACTATGTCCTGAAGCTG
>JAATEU010000193.1 GCA_015655565.1 Clostridiales bacterium | reverse complement strand
TTTATCATAAAAAGGAGGAATAACAGTGGGTCAGTTTGAAGTGGTACATTATGGCCGGAAAAAAGATAATATAAAATCACCGGATCATTTGGGTCTTGAGGCGGCAAAAAAGGTGCAGAGGTTCCATAGCAGTTTTGCCCTGTATAAGGAAACACCTTTAGTATCCTTAAAGATTTTATCAAGAGCGCTAAAGGTGAAAAACATCTATATAAAAGATGAATCCTACCGTTTCGGCTTAAATGCATTTAAGGTTTTAGGAGGCAGTTATGCAATCGGCAATTACATAGCTGAAAAACTGGGCCGGGATATTGACGAGCTTCCTTACCGGACCATGATATCCAGGGAAGTAAAAGAGAAATTAGGGGATATTACCTTTATTTCTGCTACAGATGGCAATCATGGACGCGGAGTTGCCTGGACTGCCAACAAATTGAAACAGAAATCCGTAATCTTTATGCCAAAGGGCAGTGCAGCCGAAAGACTTGAAAATATCCGGGCAGAAGGAGCAGAGGTATCCGTTACGGACTTAAATTATGATGATGCAGTCCGTCTGGCGGACTGCTATGCAAAAAAGAATGACTGGGTTATGTTACAGGATACTGCCTGGGAAGGTTATGAGGACATACCGGCCTGGATTATGCAGGGCTATACCACAATGGCATACGAGACTTATCTTCAATTAAAGGAAGTAAAGCCGACACATATTTTTGTTCAGGCGGGAGTCGGTTCCTTTGCAGCGGCCGTCCAAGGGTTTTTTGCAAGTGTTTATGGAGAAGACAGACCGATTACAACAATTGTGGAACCGGATCAGGCAGCATGCATCTTCCAGACGGCTAAAGCAAATGACGGCAGGATTCATCCGGTGAAAGGTGATATGAATACCATTATGGCCGGATTGGCCTGCGGCGAACCGACTACCGTGGGCTGGGAGGTTCTAAGGGATTATTCCGATAATTTCGTATCCTGCCCCGATTATGTGGCAGCCCAGGGGATGCGTATATTAGGAAATCCTTTAAACGGTGATGAGAAAATCATTGCAGGGGAAAGTGGCGCCGCAGGCTTTGGATTCATCAGTGAAGTTTTAAGGAATCAGGAGCTTGTCTGGTTAAAGAGGGAGCTTCAGATTGATGAAAATTCTGTCCTCCTCTTTTTTAACAGTGAAGGGGATACGGATAAGGAAAGTTACCGCAGAATCGTTTGGGACGGATTGTATTCCAGGCCGATACTGTAATTTAACAATTTATAGGAGTTTTTGAGCACTTTTATAAGATAAGGAGGAATGGATGTGTTAGAGAAAAGCAGGGAAGAGGAAGTAATCAGTTTATGCCGGAGCCTGATACAGGCTAAAAGCTATTCAGGAGAAGAGAATCTGGTTGCAGAAAAGCTCTATGAATTTTTTAAAGAGAATGGTTTTGATCAAATAACCGTTGATAAATACGGCAACATCATAGGCAGGATAAAAGGGAAATTTCCGGGGAAAAAAATTGTTTTTGACGGGCATATGGATACCGTTCCGGTGGGAAATGAAGCAGATTGGAGTTATCCGCCCTTTGGTGCCGAAATCCATGACGGAAAAATATATGGCCGCGGTACTTCCGACATGAAAGGGGCCGTGGCGGCCATGGCTTGTGCCGCAGCAAATTATGCAAAGGATTGCAATAAGGAATTTGCAGGTGAAATCCATGTAGCGGGTGTTGTTTATGAGGAGTGCTTTGAAGGAGTTGCTGCAAGAAGCATCAGTGAAACGGTAAAACCGGACTACGTCATTATCGGTGAGGCCTCCAACCTCAATCTTAAAATCGGGCAGCGGGGACGTGCGGAAATAAAGCTGGAAACTTTCGGAGTACCGGCCCATTCCGCTAATCCGGAAAAAGGCGTGAATGCTGTTTATAAAATGTTAAGAGTAATTGATGCGGTCAGGCAGTTAGAGCCCACCGGCCATCCTGTCCTTGGCAAGGGAATCCTGGAATTAACGGACATTAAATCAAGCCCGTATCCGGGTGCTTCCGTAGTGCCGGAATATTGTGCTGCAACCTATGACAGAAGACTTTTGGTGGGAGAAACCAAAGAAAGTGTCTTAAAGCCTATTGAAGAGCTGCTGGCAAAACTAATGAAAGAGGATCCCCGGTTAAAAGCCAGGGTTTCTTATGCGGTTGGAAAAGAAAAATGCTATACGAAAGAAGACATACAGGGAGAAAGATTTTTCCCGGGATGGCTGTTTGACAGGGAGGACCCATTTATTGCGGCGGTGGAAAAAGAATTGGTTGACATGGGATTCACACCGGAAATCACGCAATATAATTTCTGCACCAATGGAAGCCATTATGCCGGAGAAGCAGGGATTAAAACAATGGGAATGGGCCCTTCCCCGGAAAGCCTTGCCCATACCATTAACGAATATATAGAGATTGAACAATTAACCAAGGTAACGGAAGCTTATTACGGTATTATGAAGGCATTGCTTGTATAATTAATAAATTGTATTTTTTACCTGATATCGGAAAAAAGAATGCGGCTGCTGTCCGTGGGGCCGGGCACGGATTTCGGGAAGTATAACCTGTGTCCCGGCTGCAAGTCCGATAACTTTAATTTGTAACAGTTTTATATTGTTTCGTACGCCATAAACGGCAGATGGGAGTTCATATGAAAATATTAATTAAAGGAGTAACAATAATAGATGGAAGTTCCTCCCCCTCCTATCGGGGAGATATCCTGACAGAGGATGGAATGATTAAGGAAATCAGCAGCAGTATTGCACAAATCTCAGGGCAGGATACCGAACTTATAGATGGGAATGGTCTGGTTGCCGCACCCGGATTTATTGACACCCATAGCCATAGTGATTTAAAAATATTAACGGAGCCGGAGGTCCTTCCTAAAGTTATGCAGGGAATCACCACGGAGGTTTTAGGCCAGGACGGAATATCCATGGCACCTCTGCCCATAATCCATATTGATTCCTGGAGAAAAAATATTGCCGGACTGGATGGGGAAAGCGACTTAATAAACTGGGAATATGA
This sequence comes from Clostridiales bacterium, assembly GCA_015655565.1. GTDB lineage: Bacteria > Bacillota > Clostridia > Lachnospirales > Lachnospiraceae > Anaerocolumna. The sequence goes on along the minus strand of JAATEU010000193.1, from coordinate 2,679 downwards.
AATAACGGAAAATTATCTGAAGATGATAGAACAGGTTAAGCCCGGTATTAATGAAGCCTATCTGGTACCGCACGGAAATGTTAGAATGGAGGCTATGGGTTTAGAAAACAGACAGCCCACAAAGGAAGAAACTAAAAAAATGTGCGGCATTACCAGAAGGGAAATGGAAGCAGGCTGCCTCGGGTTATCTTCCGGTTTAATTTATACTCCCTGTGCATATTCCCAAAGGTCGGAGCTGATAGAACTTTGCAGGGTTGTAGCCGAATATGACGGTGTTTTTGTAGTTCACCAGAGGAGTGAAGCAGATACCATACTGCCCTCCATGGAAGAAATAATAGAGATTGGAAGAAAATCCGGAGTTAAAATCCATTTTTCCCATTTTAAGGTATGCGGTAAAGATAACTGGAACAAGTTAGATGATATGTTAAAATTATTGGATAAGGCCAGGGAGGAAAATATTACCGTATCCCTTGACCAGTACCCTTATGTGGCAGGAAGTACCATGCTTGGAATTATCCTGCCTCCCTGGGTGCATGACGGGGGGACAAATAAATTAATTGAGCGTTTAAAGGATGACGGACTCCGTGAAAGAATAAAAGAAGATATTAAAAACGGAATACCCGGCTGGGATAATTTTATTCAGTTTGCCGGGGCAGAAGGCATCTTCATAACCAGCGTAAGTTCAGATAAAAATAAAGGGCTGGTGGGACAAAGCTTAAAAGAAATCGGAGAAAGGAGGCAGAAGGATCCGTTAGATGGAGCCTTTGACTTATTAATGGAAGAGAATAATGCAGTAGGGATGGTAGACTTTTACGGCACAGAGGAAGCAGTCATAAAGATCATGAAACGGGAGGAAATGAATGCCTGCACCGACGGTTTATTATCCGGTAAGCCGCACCCCAGGGCATACGGGTCCTTTCCCAGAATACTGGGTAAATATGTAAGAGAGAATGGGGCATTAACACTGGAGGAAGCCATTTATAAATTAACCTATAAGGCAGCAAAAGCCATGAATATAAAAAACAGGGGTTTGTTAAAGGAAGGCTGGCATGCTGATATTACCGTATTTAATCCCAAAACCGTAATGGATAAAGGCACTTTTGTGGACCCGGTTCAGTATCCGGAAGGAATTGAATATGTTGTGGTAAATGGGGAAATTACCGTGAAAAATGGTGTCCATACCGGCAGGAGATCCGGCCAGGTTATCAGAAGGCCGCTGAAAACAGAGGTTTAAGTGAGTTTCCGAAAGTATTTTAAGGCAGAATGGAGGCTTTACGATGTATCATTTCTATATCAATTATGAAGAAATAAAAGTGGAAGAAGACATCAATTTTTTAGAGTATATGAGGGATTGTTTAGATATTACATCCGTAAAAAACGGATGTATGGAAGGCTCCTGCGGAGCCTGTATGATTCTGGTAAATGGGAAAGCAGTCCGTGCCTGCCTGCAGACCACGGCTAAAATGGACGGGAAAGAAATTTTAACGGTGGAAGGTTTATCCCAAAGGGAAAAAGATGTTTACTCCTGGGCTTTTGCAGAAGCAGGTGCAGTCCAATGCGGTTTCTGCATTCCGGGGATGATAATCAGTGCAAAGGGGTTAATTGATGTAAATCATAATCCTGCCGTTGCTGATGTGAAAAAAGCCATTAAAGGAAATATATGCCGCTGCACGGGATATGTTAAGATTGAACAGGCAATTTTATTGGCGGCAGAATATTTACGGGAAGAAAAAAAAATTACCCAAAGGGAATTCAGCGGGCATATCGGAGAACGGAGTCATCGCCCCGATGCAAAGGATAAAGCTTTGGGAACTGCTAAATATGCGGATGATTTAAAAGTACCGGGAATGGTTTATGGCTCAGCCCTCCGTTCCAAATATCCCAGAGCATTGGTTAAGGGAATAAATCTTGACAAAGCCCTGAAACATCCGGAGGCTGTCAAAATTGTTTTAGCAGAGGATGTACCGGGACAAAGGGTGATCGGACACTTAACCCAGGACTGGCCGGCACTGGTTGCAGTAGGTGAGGAAACCAGGTATCTTGGGGATTCCGTAGCATTAATAGCGGCAAAGACGAAAAAGGCGGTATTGGAGATAAAGGAATTAATTGAAGTGGAATATGAAGAATGTACACCTTTGCTTTCAGCCAAGGAAGCATTGGCTGAGGGAGCCTATTCCATTCATCCCACGGGTAATGTGTACCGCAGGGAGCTAATCCGGAGAGGTGATGTAGCTGCTGCCTTAAAAAATTCTGCCCATACCGTAACCAATACGTATATAACACCTGCCCAGGAACATGCTTTTCTTGAGACGGAAAGTGCCTTGGCCGTGCCGGAGGGAGATTCCCTGACGGTCTATACAGGCGGACAAAGTGTTTATGATGAATATCGGGAAATCGGCCGGCTGCTTGGCATTCCGCTGGACAAACTGCGGATTGTCAGTGCCTATGTCGGAGGCGGTTTTGGCGGTAAAGAAGATATGATTGTACAGCATCATGCCGCATTATTAGCTTATTTATGCAAAAAGCCGGTTAAGGTTACCCTTACCAGGGAAGAAAGTCTCTTTGTCCATCCGAAACGGCATCCAATGGAAATGGAGCTTACCACAGGCTGTGATAAGGAGGGCAGGCTGACAGCCATGAGACTCCGTCTGACTGCAGACACCGGTGCATATGCCTCCC
>JAATEU010000430.1 GCA_015655565.1 Clostridiales bacterium | reverse complement strand
GAGATTTTTAAAAAAGAAGGTGTTAAAGCAATTGCAATTGTATATTTACATTCCTATGTCAATGAGGCGCATGAAATGCAGACAGAAAACCAGATTGCCGGATTATGGCCGGAGGTTGCGGTTACGGCATCCTATAGCGTATCAAAAGAATGGCGGGAATATGAAAGGTCCAATACGGCGGTTTTAAATTCTTATGTTAAACCGTCTGCAAAAAAATACATAGATAAACTCTTTGAGCAATTGGAGGATAGGAACATCAGATGCCCTAAATATATCATGCAGAGCAACGGCGGAACCACAACTTTTGAAAAAGCAAAGGAAGTGCCGATTAATATGGTGGAATCCGGTCCGGTGGCCGGGATTTATGGTGCGGCCAGGCTTGGGAAAATGTTGGGTGAAGAAAAGATTATAGCTTTTGATATAGGGGGAACCACGGCAAAATGCTCCCTCATTGACGGCGGGGAAGTAAAAACAACTACGGATTACAAGATTGAAAAAACAGGACGGTTTCCGGGATATCCCATCCGGGTACCGGTTGTTGACATTGTGGAAATTGGAAATGGAGGAGGCTCTATTGCATGGATTGACAACACGAATTCCCTGCGTGTGGGACCCCAGTCTGCAGGAGCCCTGCCCGGTCCCGTCGCTTATCAGAAAGGCGGTACGAAACCGACTGCAACAGATGCCAATTTAGTAATCGGACGTTTGTCAGAGAAAAATTTTGACATGGATGTGGATATGGATAAAGTCCGTTCCGTTATCCGGGATAAAATTGGTACGGCCTATGGACTGGATGCGGAAGAAGCAGCCATGGGAATTATACGGGTGGCAAATTCCAATATGTTAAATGCCTTAAAGCTTGTTTCCGTAAGGAAAGGTTATGATCCGCGGGAATTTGCCATGGTAGCCTTTGGGGGCGGAGGACCCATGCATGCAGCTGCACTGGCAAAGGAACTGAATATTAAAAAAGTTATTATACCCCTTGCGGCATCCGTATTTTCAGCCTGGGGCATGCTGATGACGGATCTGCGTTCGGATGATATCCAGACATTTCACGTAAGGCTGGATAATCCGGATTATGATAGCATCAATAATAAATGGATAAAAATGGAAGATGATGCGTTCCGGGATAATGCCGATAAAGGTATTGCAAAAGAAAACGTGTATTTTACTTATTATATGGATATGCGCTATGAAGGTCAGGATCACACCGTTAAGGTAAAGGTTCCGGATGAAGATATCAGCTCCGAAAACCGGGAGCTGTTCCTTGAAGCCTTTCATAAAGAGCATGAACAAAATTACTCTTTCCGTCTGGATGACAGCGGTGTTGAAATTGTAAATATGCATCTGGCTTCTTTCGGGCGGGTAGAAAAAACGCCGGTGAAAGAAATGAAAGCACAGCCGTATACAATGGAGGAAAGTATTCTGGAAGTACGTCCGGTTATTTTTGAAGGGAGCGGAAAAGTGGATACCATTATTTATTCCAGGGGAAAAATGTCTCCCGGCATGGAGGTTTCCGGGCCTGCGATCCTTGAAGAAGCAAGTGCTTCAACCGTAATATATCCGGGTATGACGGCTTTAATAGACAAATACGGTGATATTATAATAGAAACGGGGGTATAGTTATGATGCAAAAAGAAAAAGCCGATTTAATTACACTGGATATTATAAAAGATTCCCTTCAGGCAATTGGGGAGGAAATGTTTCTTTCAGTGGCAAGAACCTCGAAAAGTCCGATTATATATGAAGTTTTGGACTTTGCCTCAGGCCTGACCGATGAGAAAGGCCGTCTTCTGACCCAGGGAAACGGTGTGGCCGGTTTTCTGGGAATGCTGACTTCCATGGTAAAGGAAGTGATTGATAAATATACCGTAAAAGGTAATTTAAAAGAAGGGGATATGATTATCGTCAATGATCCCTACGGCGGCGGCGGCTCCCATCTTCAGGACGTAGGACTGGTTATTCCCGTATTTGTTGACGGTGAAATTTTCTGTTACTGCGTCAACAAATGCCATTGGTCTGAACTGGGAGGAAAGGATCCCGGCTATGCGGTAGATTCCAGTGAAATCTATCAGGAGGGCCTTCAGTTTCCCTGTATCAAGCTGTTTAACGAAGGACTGATAAATGAAGCGGTTATAGAAATCATACGCAGCAATGTACGTTTGCCGGATATGTCCATCGGGGATATGTGGGCGCAGATTTCAGGGCTGCGCACCGGAGAAAAACGTATCCGGGAATTATGTAAAAAATTCGGAAAAGAGATTGTTAAAGATGCAATTGAGCGGTTAATAAAAAACAGTGCTGATTTTTCCAGAAAGCAGGTTGCGGCCATTCCCGACGGAATATATACTGCCGGCGGAATGATGGACCGGGACGTACTTGGAAACGGCCCGTTTCCGATTCAGGTTAAAATAACCGTTGACGGTGACCGCATGCTTGTAGATTTTACCGGAAGTGCTCCACAGACACCGGGCCCTATTAACCTGTCCCGTGCAGGGCTGATGTCAGCAATCCGGAGTATTTTTCTGGCATGTACGGATCCCGGTCAGGATATTAATGATGGAGTATTTGAGCCGCTGGAAATTATTTCTGAGGAAGGAAGTATTTTTAATGCAAAACGGCCGGCAGCCGTATCCTGCTACTATGAATCCATGCAGTTTGCCCTGGATTTAGTCTGGCAGGCAATGGCGCCTGTGGTAGATAAGGGAAAGCTGACAGCGGGACATTTCTTAACGGTAGGGGCTTATTCCATATCCGGCGTCCACTCTGTAACCGGAGAGCCTTTTGTAGATGTCGGGCCTACTTTAGGCGGCTGGGGCGCAGGCGTTGACCGTGACGGCGACAGCGGCCAGTTTTGTACCGGTGACGGGGAAACATATAATATTCCGGCAGAAGTATTGGAAGCTAAATTCGGATACCATGTAACGGAATACAGTTTAAATACCACCAATGCAGGTGCAGGGGAATACCGCGGCGGCTATGGCATCCTACTGGGGCATCAGGCGTTGAATGACAGTATGTATTTTTCGGGAACTTACGGAAGATTTGATTATCCCGCCTGGGGATACGCCGGAGGAAAAGACGGTTCTCCGAATGGTTTTGATTTTATCCGCAAGGACGGAAGCTATGTGGAACAGGCAGGTACCGGCTCTAAGATCCTGCTTCATAAAGGGGATATTGTCCGTATGGTAACCGGAACAGGAGGCGGCTACGGGTCTCCTTATAACCGTTCACCTGAAAAAGTGGCAATGGATGTGAAAAATGAGTATATTAACAGGAAGGATGCAAAAGAAATCTATGGAGTGCTGATTGACGGTGAAACCTGTGAGGTACTTGGCATTACTGATGCAAGAAAAGCATTTCGTATGGAAGCCTTGTAAATCTAAGATGGAATCACAAAGTAAAACGATTTGGATTGTGTTTGATACCTTTTTCTGCCGATAAACAGTTGTTGAATTTTATTTTAGATATTCCTTGTGTTTCATTCCGCAATTGGGTAATATAATAGTTGTGGATTGAATGGAAAATATTTTATTGTTTTTTTATCTGTACCTGTGGAAGGATGGGATTTTATGAAAGGGATTTTAAGGTTATTTATTGTCATTAATTTTACGGATGAAATAAAAGACAATCTGTCCGGGTTAGTGCAAGAACTTAAGAAGAATACGGTTCGAGGGCATTTTACCCGTAAGGAAAACTTTCACCTGACACTGGCCTTCATTGGGGAAACAAAAGATTTGGACCATGCTATTGAGTCTGTCAGCAATGCCGTATTAAAGAGAAAGCTCTCCCCGTTTTATCTGTCTTTCGGAGGCTTTGGAAGGTTTAAGGGAAGAGACGGCGACATTTATTGGATAAGGGTAGAACAGAACCCGGTTTTAACAGAGTTAAATAAAGCTCTTGTAAATGAATTAAAGCATTTTGAATTTAAAGTGGATGAAAAAGAATTTAAGCCGCATCTGACGCTTGGCAGGGGTATTGTTTTGAGGCAAGGATATAGTATAAGGGACTTTGAAAAATTGATTTCTCCCATGGCTATGAAGGCCGACCGGGTCGGATTGATGAAATCGGAACGTATAGCGGGAAAGTTAGTATATACGGAGATTTATGGTAAAGACTTACTAAAAGATGAACTCTAGCCTGTTGTTATGTACCGTTAATTAATTTATATGAGTGGAATGAGAAGAAATCTCGACAGGATTTGAACATAAAATTATTTCATGGAGCATCTGAGGAATGGCTTGATATGGTTTTAAAATGTAGAAGTGACATTTCGTACAGTCATAAGTAGATATTGTAATTGGAAATATTGCGAATGATAATGTTGGAGAGACGGTTTCTTATGTTATGCAAGGTATTATGAGAAAAGAGGATGCCTTGGAACGGTTAAAATTTGAAAAAATAAATAATCAGGTTGCATTTTGTTCAAATGAGGCATTGAATTACTTGGATTATAAAGGATATTTTACAGAATAGGAGGATAATATGGAACATCATTTAAGCAGAGCTACCATTATTCCTGAGATAGTATCAATGATTATGACTCAATATTCAGTGAATGAGGAAGAAGCTTTGGATGCTTTTTATACATCATTAACGGAAGCTTCTTTAGCGGAAGATGAAACAGGATTATATGGACAATCACCTTTATATAT
>JAATEU010000082.1 GCA_015655565.1 Clostridiales bacterium | reverse complement strand
CCCTATGGGCATCTGGTTGCAACTGCGGTTCATGAGAAACATATATACAAAGAATATATCGGACTGGATGCATGCGCGGCTGATTTGATGAGACCGGCCATGTATGGTTCTTACCATCATGTTACAGTGATGGGCAAAGAAGATAAACCAAACAACCACAAATATGATATAACGGGTTCTTTATGTGAAAATAATGATAAATTTGCCGTTGACAGAATGCTTCCTGAAATTGAAATTGGAGATTACATTGTGATTCACGACACAGGCGCTCATGGATATTCCATGGGATACAATTATAACGGCAAGCTGCGGTCGGCAGAAATATTATTAAAAGAAGATGGCAGTACAATGCTGATCAGAAGAAAAGAAACACCAAAAGATTATTTTGCAACCTTTGATTTTTGTGATGTTTTGAAAAACCTGAAGTACGAAAAAGATTGAATATGAAAATTTAATAAAAAGTGCAATTCATAAAAGTGGCTGCCAGCAAAACATTTTATCTTAAACTGAGTTTTGCCGGCAGCTTTATCTTCGTATAAACCGGACTTTCTGGGTGACAATCCTTCCTGCATTTGTCCTGGAGGCAGGACCTTTGCCGCAGTAGAAATAGAATTGATTTAATAAAAAAATGAATTAACTATAAGGAAAAAATTAAAATGTCCGATAAATAAAGTATAGAAATGGAAAATAAAGTGGAAACAGGCGGGTGGTGAATCAAATGAGAATAGATAATTTAAATAAAGTCAGTCAGCTATATCAAAGCAATAGTACAAAAAAAGCATTAAATCTAAGCAGTACGGGTAAATCGGATCAATTGGAGATTTCCCAGGCAGGAAAGGATTATCAGGTGGCAAAGCAGGCGGCGGCAGCGGCAGCTGATGTCAGGACAGAACTGGTAAATGACATTAAGGGACGCATGAAAGCGGGAACTTATCAGGTTACATCAGGAGCCGTAGCGGATAAGTTAGTTGAGAATTACTTTGATACCATAGTTTAGTAAAGAGAGGTTTAACATTGGCAAGTTTAATAGAAGATTTAATCAGCATCCTCGAAGAAGAAACCGGAATTTATAAAGAACTCATACCGGTTGCGGAAAATAAAACAAAAATCATAGTAAAAAATGACCTCTTAGAACTACAAAGCATAATAAACCAGGAACAGCTGGCTTTAACAAAGATAAATGTCCTTGAAAAAAAAAGGAAAGAGGCTGTTGTTAATATTGGAACTGTTCTTAAAAAAGATGTAAGTGCGCTGAAGATAACATTTATAATTAAGTTGTTGGAAAAATGGCCCAATGAACAAAAACAATTATCTGCCATACATGACAATCTAAAAAAAACAGTTCACAGACTTGTTGACATAAATAACCGCAACAGGGTGTTAATGGAACAGTCCCTTGAAATGATAGAATTTAATATGAATATTATTCAGAGTGCACAGATGCTGCCGGGAAATAACAACTATACAAAATGTGCGAAATCATCAGATGTACCGGTTTTAAAAACAGGGCTGTTTGACATAAAACAGTAAAAGAAAGGCAAGGTGATAACGTGAGCTTAATGAGCAGTCTTTATACAGGTGTTTCCGGTTTGCAGGCCAGTCAGAATGCGCTTAATGCAACAGCGCATAATATAACAAATGCAAATACGACAGGGTATGTGCGGCAGCAGGTTGTTTTAACTGATAATTATTATACTACCATCGGGCAGTCCTATTTTTCTTTAAGCCAGATAGGTTCGGGTGTGACACTTGCAGCAGTCAGGCAGGTCAGGGATTCATTTCTTGACAAAAGTTACCGTACGGAAGTGGGCAGGGAAGGATATTATGATGAACAGTCGGCTGCGGTTACGGAAGTAGAGAGTTTGTTTGGAGAACTGGAGGGGGTAGCTTTTCAGGAGGCCTTAACGGACTTGCAGTCGGCAATGGAAGAATTGGCCAAGGAACCGGACAGTACCACGGCCAGGACTGCCCTGATAGAAACGGCCGTAAGCTTTCTTGAGAGGGCGCAGGACATATATGATCAATTACTGGAATACCAGTCAAACCTGAATGGGCAGGTTCAGAAAAAAGTAGGTCAGATTAACAGTCTGGGAGATCAAATAGATGAGTTAAATGAACAAATCTTAAAGGCGGAGAGCAATGGAGAAAATGCAAACGATTTAAGGGATGCAAGAAACAGCTGTCTGGATGAACTGGCACAGCTGGCCAGCATAACCTATAGCGAGAATTCCGACGGTGTGGTAAGGGTATCCATAGAAGGGGTGCAGTTTGTTACGGAAAGTTCCGTACATTATCTGGCAACGGAAACCATATCGGATACTTCGGATTTGTTAACCGTAGTATGGGAGAACACCGGCCGGGAGGTATTTAATTTAGAGGAAGTTCCGTCCTCGGATGATGATACGGATATCGGGTCGTTAAAGGGACTTTTGGTGGCCAGAGGTTCGGATACGGCAAATTATACGGATATTCCCGTCTGCCCTGAGGAGGAGGATTACGCTACGGAGGAGGAATACCTGAAAGCACAGGCAGTTTATGCCCGGGAGGTGGAAGTCTATAATACTTATGTGGATTCTTCCATTATTATGGCTACGCTGGCCCAATTTGACCAATTGATTAATGGCATTGTGACGGCCATTAACGACATATTGTCCCCAACGGCGGAAGTTACGTTTACAGATGGCAGTACGGGGGAAGAAATTACCATTACCGTTCTGGATGAAGAGAATGCCTCCGTAGGCATGGATAATGAAGCTACCGTCGGGCTGGAGCTGTTTACAAGGACATCTGCGGCCAGATATGAGGAAAGGACATATGAAGTATTGTTGGAGGACGGAACTACGGAACTGCGGACCTATCAGGTCTATATTGAAGAAGATGCGGAGGATGAAAATACTTTATATACACTTGGCAATATAGAAGTGAATGAAGAATTGTTAAGCGATTGTTCCAAGCTGGCTCTCAGCACCGGCACAGGAGAAGTGGATTATGAAACTGCACAGGCGCTTATGGACTTATGGGATAATTCCTTTGCAACGCTGAATCCCAATTCCACAACAGAAAACACTTTTATGGAATATTATACTGCCCTGGCAGGAGAGATTGCCGGCAAAGGGGAGGTATTTAATACGATCTGTGACAGCCAGGCATCAATGGTTGAAAGCATTGACGGCCAAAGGATGTCGGTTACCGGTGTGTCAACGGATGAGGAACTGACGAATCTGATAAAATTCCAGCATGCATACAATGCGGCATCAAGATATATAACCGTAATAGACGAAATGCTGAATCAAGTTATAAGTATGTTATAAATAAAATTGGAATAGAGAGGTGAGAACAAATGTCGTCAACATTTTTTGGGCTTAATATCGGAACTTCAGGACTTTTTGCTTATCAGGCTGCACTGAACACGGTTGCCCATAATATTGCCAATGCCGAAGCCACCGGCTATACCAGACAGGTAACGAATCTTGCCGCAGGTCGGGCAATCAGCGTAAGCAGTTCTTACGGCATGGTCGGGACGGGTGTTACCGTAAGTTCAATAGAACAGGTAAGAAATTCCTATTATGATGCCAAGTATCGTTTGAACAGTGCGTTATATGGCAAATACTCAACGAAAGAATATTACATGACACAAATTGAAAATTATTTTAATGAAGTGGATGATGATAAGGAAGATGGAACAGGACTTACGGCTGTTTTTAACGATTTATATGAAGCCATGGAAGAGCTTAATAATGATCCCTCAAATCTGACCACCAGGACAGAGGTCACCAGCTATGCGGAAACCTATGCGGAAACCATTAACAGTCTGGCAGAGAGCATGGCAACACTTCAGAAGGAATGCAATGAGGAGGTAAAGAGCCGGGTGGATCAAATCAATGCCCTGGCCCAGGAAATTGCCGTACTTACAAAGCAAATCATTTCGCTTGAGAATGGCGGTATAACAGCCAACGATCTGAGGGATATCAGAAATAACCTGGTGGACGAACTGTCGGAAGTTGTAAATGTTACGGTAAGTGAAATTGAGGGAGTGGATGGTGAAAGCACGGATAAATATCTTGTCTATATAGACGGACAGCTTCTGGTAGACTCAACGAAATGCCGGCAGCTGGCAGTAGCAGTCAGAGAGGAAAAATTAAACCAGACGGATGCAGACGGTTTATATGATGTGGTATGGGATAACGGAAAGAAATTTGATTTAAACAGCTCTACCTTAGGCGGTACGCTGCAGGCTTTAATTGAAATGAGGGACGGAAACAACGGTGATAATCTGTCGGGTACCGTAACCGGTCGGAGCGGGGATGGCCTGGAGATAACATTAACCGATACCAATGTTGATAATATTGCAGAATTAAATATTCCTGAGACAGGTGTGATTACCATTGACGGTAGGGAATACACCTATAAGGGATTCAGCGTTACAATTGATGATACGGGAGCCTATTCCTATACATTTGAATTATCTGCCCCGCTGTCGGACAGTACGGGCATTCCTGCAGATGCAGAGGTAGGAGAATCGGTTAACTGTAAGGGAATTCCGTATTATATGGCCCAGTTAAATGAATATGTCAGGACCTATGCCATGGCATATAATGCAATATGTAATTCCGGATATGATCTGAATGGTGATGCGGGGACGAATTTCTTTACCGGTACGGACAGCGTTACGGGAGAGGAATTGGAATTAGAGGAAGAGTTTACTTCCTTTCTTTCAACAGAGGATTCATATTATAAATTGACGGCGGCTAATTTTACGGTGGGGGAAGCGGTTTCTGAAGACCCGAATCTTGTAGTTACCTCCAGCGATGCCACATCAGGTGTTGAAAATAGTGATATTGTTGATGAACTGATTAAATTAAAAACGGCTGATTTATTTGATCAGGGAACTGCGACGGAATTTTTGGAGTCCCTGGTTGCGGTAATATCAGTTAACTCGGATAAGGCCGGCAATTTTTCTAAAAACCAGGAGAATATACTGGCTACCATTGAAAACCAGAGACTTTCCATATCCGGCGTGGATACGGAGGAAGAAGCCATGAATCTGATTATGTATCAGCAAATCTATAATTTGTCATGCCAGGTTATATCGGTCATGGACGAAATATATGATAAATTAATTAATGAAATGGCAGTATAAGGAGGCACCGGGAATGAGAATTACGAACCAGATGATGACCAATAATGTTCTGTCCAATATTAATAAGAACAAGAATGCATTGAATACTTTAAGCGAGCAGTATAGTACAGGGAAAAAGATACAGACGCCCTCCGAGGATCCCACGGTTGCCGTCAGGGCGTTGAGGCTCAGGTCAAATCTGACGGAATTAAATCAATATTATGAAAAAAATATTCCGGATGCAAAAGCCTGGATGGATGTAACGGAAACCGCACTTACCAACGTAAATACCTTACTGCGGGATATATATGCGGAATGCGTAGAAGGCTCCAATGATACCCTGGCTACTACGAATCGTGAAAGCATTGTTGCAAATCTCACGGAAATGTGCGAAGAATTATATGCGCAGGGCGATGCAAGCTATGCGGGGAGGTACGTATTTACGGGCTATAGGACGGATACCAGTCTGACGTATAATGAAGATACCTCAGACACAACCTATACAATAACGGAAGAATTCAGCGCAACCGATATGGAACAGATTCCTTATATAAAAGGCGCATATGAGCTGGAGGATTATGATTCGGAAACTTCAACGGCAAGTGATTTTGAGGCATCACTGACGCAGGAATCCTGTTACCGGGTCAGGTTATCTTATGATAATCTTGATTCAACCGCTCTGAGCGGGCTGACCTATACGGATGCCGGCGGCAATGTGATTGATCTGGCCTCCAGCGTGGTAACCTATACTTCTACGGATGACAATGCATATGACACCGGCAGCGATGGAATGATTCATTATATTGCGGATACGGGGGAACTAATCCTCCCGGATGATGTTTACAGTGACTTGACGGAAGCCAAAAGCTTCAGTGTCACTTACCGGAAAACGAATTTTGAAGACGGGGATTTAAGACCGGAAAATTATTTTGACTGTACGGCGGAAACGTCAGATGGTACGGTAAAAACCTATACAAAAACGGATCAGGATATTGTATATAACATTAATTTTGGACAGTCTCTGACAATTAATACCCAGGCAAGTGATTCGATACAGCTTTCTATCGGAAGGACAATAGAAGAAATAATAGATGCCGTCAATGCTGTTGCGGAAGTGGAATCAAAGATCAGTGAAGTGGAAGAATTATTAGAGGATACGAATAACACCGATGAACAGACGGAAGCATTGAATCAGTTGCTTGAGCAGATGGAAACGGAGCTTACTTTAAAAAGTGCAATTATGCAGAAAAAGTTTGAAGCCGGTATAACGGAGGCGACGGATCAGCAGGAGGTTGTGAACGTGGCACTTGCTGACTTGGGAAGCCGGTATAACAGGCTTGAGCTGACGAAAAGCCAATTGGGCACCCAGCAGACGGAACTTGAGGAATTAATCTCAATAAATGAAGATGCGGATCTTGCCGAGACGATTATTAATTATACCTCTGTAACTACCATATATAATGCATCTTTGTCGGCGGCGGCTAAATTGGTGCAGAATACGCTTTTGGATTTCATATAAATGAAAAATTTCAATGAAAATAAGTTTAAAAAAGTCGGATTGCAGAAACTTTTTCAGTGCCCTCGGAAGCTGAATCAAGGTTTATAAAATGTTTAAATGCTGAATAAAAGCCGGGAATAATTTACTTCTGTCCTATGTGTGTTTTTACCTGCCGGCATTTATAAAATGCCTGTCCTCTGTTTTGTTCGAAAGGTCTGCACAAATACACATATAGACAATGGATAAATGCAGGTAAAAACAAGTTGTGAGAGTTTCAGGGAATACTTTTTTATAAGAGGAGAAGGAACATGCTGATAAAAACGAAATATTTTGGTGAGATAGATTTGGATGAAAAGAAAATT
>JAATEU010000217.1 GCA_015655565.1 Clostridiales bacterium | reverse complement strand
TCAGATGAACCTCCTAGGAATATTTTACCCATGCCATTTGATTTCATTCCTCTTTTATCTCCTCTAAGGATACGCTTAACTGAAACCGGTTTTTAAAATAGACCGCGGTTTCCGAAAAGCTCATTCCTTCAATTTCTGCCTGCAGATTTTCCGGAAATGCAATTCCGTACCTTCCTAAATACTCAATATCAATATCTTTCCACAACCACATGGAGTCTACTAAGGTTCCATCTAAATCAAATAATACAGCCTTAATATCCTTTAACATTAAATTCATATTTTTTCATTTCCTTTTAATTTTGATAATTCTTCTCCCGTGAGCCTTCTATATTCCCCCGGTGCCAATGCTTCATCCAATTGTAATCCACCCATACTTAATCTCTTTAAATAGATTACTTCTTTGCCAATTGCTTCAAACATTCTCTTTACCTGATGGAATTTCCCTTCATAAATGGTCACTTCTACAGTTGATATTACATCTGCCTTAAGAATTACCAGACGGGCAGGAAGAGTTACAAAATCCTCTTCCAGCCTGATACCTGCTTTAAAAATTTTTACGTCCTCTTCGGTAACCCTGCCTTTCATACGTGCGTAATACACCTTGGCTACATGTTTCTTAGGCAAAAGCAATCTGTGTGCCAACTCTCCGTCATTGGTTATTAATAATAACCCTTCCGTATCCTTATCCAGGCGTCCGACGGGAAAGAGCTCCTTATTTTTACCCTCTTTTATTAATTCTACAACTGTCTTGCAGAAGTTATCGGCTGTTGCCGATACCACACCGGCCGGTTTATTCAGCATATAATATTCCAGGGACTCGTATTCCATCTTCCGGCTGTCAAAATATACTTCTGAATTCAATATATCCAGTTTTATGTCCGGTTCTTTTACTATTCTTCCATTTACCCGGACTCTTCCTTTTCTGATATATCCTTTTACCTCGCTTCTGGTGCCCACACCCATGTCTGCAAGATATTTATCCAAACGGACCGGTATACTCATGTCGATTATCCTTTCCTGTTAACTTTTACATCCATCTCCAACCAGGCAGGTATTTATTTTTTAATACGCCGTCCAAAAGTTTACCCCAGCCTAAAGGATGGCCGTCAACACAGATTAAGTGCCACCCTTCCCTGGGTTCACCTGTTATCTCAAGGGTTTGGCATTTTAAATATTTTACCGTATCCGGATCCCGTGCAGACAGATTTATAATCCGGTCATAATCCTCCATTTTTAAGGCGCAGGCCAAAGCCTGACTGGGTTCAAACCGGCATTTTTTCATTTCCCCCAGAAATAAGCCCGTCCTCATAATACGCAATCCTTTAAGCACAGGAATATCCCTTGGCAACAAATATAACTTATCTTCCCGGAGATTGATATTCCCCGGGTCCATTGGCAGACCAATTTTATGAAGGAATTCCGCTGCCTCATCAGATAAATTGACCTTATCCGTGCTGCCGGTTATATAGCCCTTTTGCCCTGAGTCCGGAGCTTTTTCCAATAGGGTTATGAAATGACCCTCCCCATGAATCCGGTGGGGCCATAAACGGATGCAGTTCTTTAATTCTTCCGGCCCATTCACCCATTCCGGCCGGCCAAAAGCAAAACCTTCATAAGAAACTCCTTTTTGCCCTTCGGATTCCTTTTTCTTTAACGGATTTACCACATGAAATTCCGGAAATTGTTTTAATAAAAAAGCAATAGTCCCTTCATTTTCCTCCGGTGAGAAGGTGCAGGTGGAATACAGCATACTTCCTCCCGGTTTTAACATCTTAGCTGCACTCAGAAGAATTTCCTTCTGCAGTTTATTGTAATATTCCACCCCATACTGCTCCCAGTTTTTCATAATGGAAGGGCTTTTCCGGAACATTCCTTCTCCCGAGCAGGGGGCATCCACCAATATCTTATCAAAATAGCCTTCAAAATAGTTCATTAATCTAGACGGGGCTTCACTTAATACAATCGCATTCCGTACCCCGAATAATTCCATATTCTTAAGCAGGGCTTTCGCCCTGGAATTACTGATATCATTAGCAACCAGTACGCCTTCCCCTTTTAACCTGGCGGCCAGCTCCGTACTTTTGCCTCCGGGTGCGGCACATAAATCCAGTACCTTATCCCCCTGGTTAACCGGCAGCAGGCTGGCCGGGGTCATTGCACTCGGTTCCTGTATATAATATAAGCCGGCATAATAATAGGGATGTCTGGCCGGCTGAGCCTTTCCATCATAATAATAACCATTTTCAATCCACGGGATTCTTTTTATTTCATAAGGGCAGATGGCTTCAAATTCTTCCGGTGTTATTTTTAACGTATTAACCCGAAGTCCGCTATAATGTCTTTGGTCAAAGCAGCTGATATATTCCTCATATTCTTCCTTTAATAATTCCCTCATCCGGCTTTCAAAAAGCTTTGGTAATGTCATTGAATTCTCCTTAAAATGTACTTTCCTTATCTCAGGCTCTGTGCCCGATATCCTTCTGATATAATATCCAATTCTTTATTAAAACGCTCCAGCTGCTCTAAATCTCCAGATTCATAAATTTCGAAAAACTCATCCTGTATTTTAACAACTTCCCGTTTATTTGCTACTTTATATAGATTTTGAATATTGGTTAATATATCTGCTACCATATTCGCCTTAATTTTAAAAGAATTCTGGGCATCCATTATTTCATCCCGAACGGATGACATCTCCTGATCCAAAACAATAATAGCATCTGCTGCTTTTGTCAATCTCT
>JAATEU010000074.1 GCA_015655565.1 Clostridiales bacterium | reverse complement strand
TTTCCGAATTTCATAATAGTCTCCTTTTAACGGCTTAATGTTAAACAAGTTATTTCTAATAATTCTAATGATCAAATTATTACAATTCTTGAACAAGTATTAATATAAAGTAATACTCTTTTAATAATTCTGTAACAATTATAACATAGAGAAAATAAAAAAGCAAGCCATTAAAATCTATTATAAAAAATATTGTTGACAAATTATCTTATAATCCTACCTATCTGTTTTAAAAATTACAGAATTCATCTGGAAAACTGCAACTCCTTAATATCCTACCCCGGCTCCAAATCTTCTGATACCATACTGTTTTTTTACAGCCCTCCGTGGAAAGCGTCCGTTTGATTTACCGGTACATCTCCAGATAATATTTTTGATAATCCCCGCTGGTTACATGGGACATCCATTTCTGGTTATTCAGATACCACTCAATAGTTAAGCGAATTCCTTCAGCAAACATCGTTTCCGGTTCCCAGCCGGTTTCGGCTTTAATTTTCTCCGGTGCAATGGCATATCTTTTGTCATGACCTTTTCTGTCCTCAACATACCGGATTAAATCCCTGTTCAGATGTTCTTTTCTGGGATCCTTCGCCGGCAGTAACTCTGCCAGGGTTTCAATAATCAGATTCACAATTTCCAAATTCTGTTTCTCATTATGACCCCCTACGTTGTATATCTGACCAAGCCTGCCCTGTTCCATAACCATATCGATTGCCTTGGCATGATCCCTGACATAAAGCCAGTCACGCACATTCTTACCATCTCCGTAAACCGGCAGCTTCTTTCCAAGCAGGGCGTTGTTAATCATAAGCGGAATTAATTTCTCAGGAAATTGATAAGGCCCATAATTGTTACTGCATCTTGTAATATTAGCCGGAAAATGAAAGGTATCTATATAAGCCTTTACCAACATGTCCGCTGATGCTTTACTTGCTGAATATGGGCTATGAGGGTCAATCGAAGTAGTTTCATAAAAATAGCCTGTTTCTTCTTCCAGGGAACCATAGACTTCGTCGGTGGATACCTGAAGATACTTTTTATCCTCTTTATATCCCCCTTTTGTTTCCCATGCACATTTTGCCGCATCCAGGAGATTTAAAGTTCCCATTACATTGGTGTTTACAAAAATCTGCGGATTACGGATGCTCCGGTCCACATGGCTCTCGGCTGCAAAATGTACCACACGGTCTATATCATATTGCTTAAAAATATTATGGATTGCTTCTTTACTGCAGATATCTTCCTTTATAAAGATATAGTTCTCCCTATTTTCCACGGAAACTAAATTCTCAAGGTTTCCAGCATAAGTCAGGCAGTCTACATTTATAATCCGAATGGACTCTTTATATTTCCCAAACATATACTGTATATAATTGGAGCCGATAAACCCGGCTCCTCCGGTTACTAAATAGGTCTTCATGACTTTTTCCCTCCCAGTTATCCTTTCTATTTCCAGGCCCTTTCATTTCCGGGTTTCTAATTGAAAATGGAACAGGCCTGAATATTACCATTAAATTCCATGTTTACTTCTTAGGCTTCTGCTATTGTATCCATATATTCCTTCAGCGCTTCTTTCCAGTCTTTTATTCTGTATCCGGCTTCTTTTAGTTTTCTATTTTCCAAAACCGAATATTGCGGACGTTTTGCAGGTGTTTTATATTCCTCTGTGGTAATTGGTTTTACGGTGACCGTTTTCCCCGCCATTTGGAAAATTTCTACCGCAAATTCATACCAGGCGGCTATGCCCTCACAAGTAGCGTGATAAATTCCGTATTCTTCCATATCCATAATGAAAGCAACCGCCCGTGCAAGCTCCATTGCACTGGTAGGCGATCCGTACTGATCACTGACTACCCGGATTTCCGTATTCTTTTCCGCTAACCCAAGCATGGTTTTTACAAAATTTTTACCATCACCATACAGCCATGCCGTACGGACGATATAATATTTTTCACACAGGCTTTTCACATATTCTTCGCCAGCCAGTTTTGTAGAACCATACACACTTTTCGGGTTGGTTACGGCATCTTCCGTATAAGGAGCATCCGCTTCACCATCAAATACATAATCCGTTGATATATGAACCAGTTTTGCATCCATTGCATCTGCTGCCATTGCCAGATTTTTAGGACCTATGGCATTTATCATATATGCCCTCTCCTGATCGCTTTCACATAAATCTACTGCAGTATGGGCCGCACAATTAATAATTATCTCCGGCTTTATTTCCTGGACTAAATTCATTACCGCTACGGAATTGGTTATATCCAATATAATCGGACAATAAGCGGTAGGTTCCATATCTGTATTAATAACAGCAATATCTTCTTTTTCCTTAAGTACTTGATTTAATGCCCGCCCCAATTGGCCACAAGCACCTGTAATTACGACTCTTCGTTCCATTTTAACCTCTTTCTGCACCCTGGGGTTTCTTATCGGTTCTTTCCCCATTGGCAAAGCGGATATTCCGGGTCCGCCACCGTTACTTACTTATAACCTATTATGCAGCTTTTACTTATTTAATTCACAAAACTTCTGCTGCCTTATATCTTTCTCCGATATGGTTAATTCCATATCTTTATCTATGGGCCATTTTATATTAAGGTCCGGATCATTCCAGATGATTCCGCTTTCGTCCTCAGGATGGTAAAAATCCGTACATTTGTATGCAAATTCAGCTTCTTCCGATAATACTAAAAAACCATGGGCAAATCCGGCAGGAATATAAAGTTCTTTTTTATTCTCGTTTGACAAAATTTCCCCATACCACTTTCCATAAGTTTTTGAGTCCGGGCGTATATCTACCGCAACATCATAAACCTTTCCTTTTAATACTCTTACCAGCTTCCCCTGGGGATGATTTTTTTGAAAATGAAGTCCCCGCAAGACCCCCTTCTTAGACATGGATTGATTATCCTGGACAAATATCTGCCCAAGTCCTGCCGCCTTAAAATCTTCATAATTATAGGTTTCCATAAAATAACCCCGGCTGTCGCCAAGACACTTCGGTTCAACAATATACAAATCTTCGATATCACATTTGATAAAATTAAATTGTCCCATATTTTCTCCTGTTGTATAATTATAATCTGCTGCCGCCAATACCCTGCCGTACCCATGTTTTGCTACGTGACGGCCAGATTTTAGGCTTACAGGCCATTCGCCACATCCGCTAAATACCTGCCATAATCGGTTTTCAGCATAGCTTCTGCAAGTTTTAACAGTTGTTCCTTATTGATAAAACCTTTATTATAGGCTATTTCCTCAATGCAGGAAATATAAAGCCCCTGTCTTTTCTGAATGGAGGCTACATAATTAGAAGCATCCAGAAGGGAATCCTGATTTCCCGTATCCAACCAGGCCATTCCCCGTCCTAAAGTTTCAACCTTCAATTCACCGGCTTCCAGGTAAGCATTATTTACCGCTGTAATCTCAAGTTCCCCCCGCGGAGATGGTTTTATATTCTTAGCAATGCTAATAACACGGTTATCATAGAAATACAAGCCCGGTACCGCATAGTTCGATTTCGGCTGTTCCGGTTTCTCTTCAATGGATACCGCCTTACCGGTTTCATCAAACTCAACTACGCCATAGGCCCTTGGATCCCTTACATAATATCCGAAAACAGTAGCGCCTTGTTTTCTCTCCCTTGCCTTTTGCAAGGTGGCAGTAAAACTTCTTCCATAGAATATATTATCGCCTAAAATTAATGCAACCCCGTCATTTCCGATAAAATCCTCCCCTATGATAAAGGCTTCCGCTAAACCGCGGGGTACTTCCTGTACCGCATAGGAAAAAATCATTCCAAGCCCTCTTCCATTTCCCAGTAATTCTTCAAATACCGGCAGATCCCTTGGTGTTGAGATAATTAAGACTTCCCGGATACCTGCCAGCATCAGTATGGAAAGCGGATAATAAATCATAGGTTTATCATATATCGGAAGTATTTGCTTTGATACGGCCTTGGTAACCGGATGTAACCTTGTTCCGGAACCTCCGGCCAGGATAATTCCTTTCATTCTATAAATCCTCCTAAAAATAGTTGTTCTTGAACTGCGTTTACTAACTTAGCTCCTACGGTTTAATCGAAGCCTGTTCCGATCACTTCCTTCCTTAATACTGTAATATATTTTACCACATATTTATATAAAATTCTTTACTTTTTTAACTGACAAATTATTTTATTCCGGGCATTTTATTTTGATGAATAAAAAACATGAGCTCCCCAAACCGTAATCTTCAAGTAAAAAAGAAAGTTTGACATAAGCTCATGTTTCCTGTTAATCCAGATGGAATAACAACGGTAAATCTGCAGTTACCGGGCTGTTGTCCGGGTTGGTCTCCATAATATCAGCCATATAATCCCACCATTTTCTGTTTATGGCCGTATCCGCCCCTTTTGCCCATAAAGCTTCATCCTCTATTTCTATATGTCCAAACAAAATATTGGACTCTTTGTCTAAAAAAATGGAATAATTCCTTCCCCCATATTCATGAATCATGTCTATCATCTCAGGCCATAATTCATTGTGGCGGCGTTCATATTCCCCTGCCATACCTTCGTATAATTTCATCTTAAATCCTTTAATCAATCTGCAAACCTCCTTTTATTTTTTCGAGTACTCCTTTTAAGCTGCTGTCCTTACTGAAATCAAATGTATTTTACCATAAAATACTTTCGTTGAATAGGATAATCTTTTATCTCCAAAAAGAATATTATACGATAACATTATTGATAGAAAACCAGCGGAACTTAAAAAAGCTCCGCCTGTCTTCAAATAGGTATATTCGGTTAATAAAGTTATTATTTAGGTTGTTTCCCGATATAAGCCAGTATACCGCCGTCCACATATAAAATATGTCCATTCACAAAATCGGAGGCATCCGATGCCAGGAATACCGCCGGTCCCATTAAGTCCTCTGTTGTACCCCATCTGGCGGCCGGTGTCTTTGCTATGATAAAGCTGTTAAACGGATTCCCTTCTTCTCTTAAAGGTGCTGTCTGAGGTGTTGCGATATATCCGGGTCCGATACCGTTGCATTGGATATTGTATTCACCATATTCGGAAGCAATATTCTTAGTCAGCATTTTAAGGCCGCCCTTTGCAGCCGCATATGCGGATACGGTTTCACGGCCTAATTCACTCATCATGGAGCAGATATTAATAATTTTACCGTGGCCTTTCTTAATCATGCCTGGAATTACAGCCTTGGAAACAATAAAAGGTGCATTCAGATCCACATCAATGACCTGTCTGAAGTCATCCGCCGACATTTCAGTCATAGGAATACGTTTAATAATTCCTGCATTATTTACAAGGATATCAATGACACCGACTTCCTTCTCTATCTTTGAAACCATTTCCGTGACCTGTTCTTCCTTCGTTACGTCACACACATATCCATAGGCTTTAATCCCTGCTTCTTTATAGGCTTTAAGCCCTTTATCCACAAACTCCTGTTTTAAATCATTAAAACAAATGACCGCTCCTGCTTCGGCATACCCGCTGGCAATGGCAAATCCGATTCCATAGGATGCGCCTGTTACTAAGGCAATTTTCCCTTCTAATGAGAAAGTATTTAATATACTCATAATTTCCTCCTTTTCTTATCTAATAGCTGACATGGCAGCGCCGTCCATATCATCAAAATCCTGATTTTCCCCTACCATACCCCAGATAAAGGTATAGGCCTGGGTGCCGGAACCGGAATGAATGGACCAGCTTGGGGATATGACTGCTTCTTCATTTCTCATAACAATATGCCTGGTTTCCGTGGGTTCTCCCATATAGTGGAATACCAATGCATCCTTTGGCATTTCAAAATATAAATATACTTCCATTCTTCTGTAATGAGTATGGCAGGGCATGGTATTCCATACACTTCCGGGCTTTAAGCTTGTCATGCCCATTACTAACTGGCAGCTTTCAACCTGCCCCGGGAGAATATATTTTCTTATAACCCTATGATTTGATGTCTCCAGGGAACCCAGTTCCACACATACACAATTTTCAGGTTTAATCAATACCGTCGGATAAGTTTTATGAGCCGGGGCACTGTTAAAATAAAACTTAGCAGGATTTTTTGCATCTGCACTTGCAAAGGAAATATCCTTTGAACCCATTCCAATATACATCCCGTCTTTTGGTTCCAGTTCATAAGCCGTACCGTCAATAGTTACCGTTCCCTTACCGCCGATATTAATAACACCCATTTCCCGTCTCTGTAAGAAATATTCTGCCCTGATTTCTTCTCCTGCCGTTAAAGTTAAAGATGATACCGGTACTGCGGCACCGGTGATAATACGGTCAATATGGCTGTATAAGGATTTTATCTCACCGGGTACAAATAAATTCTGAATTAAAAATTCTTCTCTTAACCGGTCTGTTGTGTAATATTTAACGTCCTTTGGTGATGAAGCCGTCCTGATTTCCATTTTTATCGTCCTCCTGTTTCATATGTTGGTTTCGTGTTATATTATATATTAATAGTATAGCATACTATTTTTTCTGATTCTTGTCATTTACTCTTGTAAATATTGCAAATATTGAACACTGATGTTATAATGAAGCTATAATTTTGCAGAAAAACAGCCAAAAAAGTCCCTAACACAGACCCGGCATAAATAAAGCGCATATATCTTCAGCTTGGCCCCGCCGGCTGAAGATTACGCTGGTGCGCTCAGAACAAGTAAAAATCCATTTGTTTTGGAGCCGTCATATATTATAAAGCAGTAAAGGAGAAATTTCCCTATGAAGATATATACTTCCTGCAAGGAATCTGTAGATGCCTGCATCTCCCAGAATTATTTTGCCATAGCCCACTTACATAAGGAAGAAAAAATCATGAATATACATATTCATGATTGCTACGAAATCTATTATTCCATATCGGGCGGCAGACAATTTCTGATTGATAATAAGTTTTACACCATACAACCAGGAGACCTTTTCTTTATTAATAAATACGAAAGCCATTATTTATCACAGATTGACCAGATGGTACACGAACGGATCGTAATATCCATTCATCCTGAGTTTTTAAAACATTTATCTTCAGATAAAACAGACCTGAACCATTGCTTTCATTACCGCAATCCGGGATTCAGCCACCGCATATCACTTAAC
>JAATEU010000263.1 GCA_015655565.1 Clostridiales bacterium | reverse complement strand
GGGGCTACGCTGAGGCTTTTTGAATATCGCATATGGAAATTTAGACAAGTTTAATGATCCAGTTAATTTAAAAACGCTGTACTAGTGACCTGCTGGTAATTATGGTAATGCCTTGATAAAAACTCCGCCAATGCATTTGTACTCCATAGAATTACTGTATTGGTTAACAGCTATTCATTTTTCTTACTTTATACTTAACTTTAATAAATTTTATTATCTGCCTTCTATATATTACAATTATACATTTTTAAATTTTACTACCGCATTATTCAGATTTTCAACAGAAGATGAGCTTTCCTTTAATGCATCCTGGAATAGTTCCACATCTTTATACAAGCTTTCACTGTTTTCTGCAACGGTTTGGGCGTTGTTTGAACTTTCACTGATAATGGTTGCCACACCGTCAATGGCATTTATGATACCGTCCATGGATTTTTCCAATTGACTTGCCGTATCCCTGAATTCAATCATCATCTGGTCGACAGTTTTAGCGTCCCTGTCATATTTTTCACCGGTTTCAACCATTGCCACATAATCGTTCATAACCCTGGATTCTACGAATTCCAACATTCGGTTGGAATCGGCTGCCAGATCCCTGACTGCTTCTATAACAGAATTACTGACTTCTTGTATCTGGTTAGCAGTTTCCCTTGACCTGGCAGCAAGATGACCGATTTCCCCTGCCACAACTGCGAATCCTCTTCCCTGTTCCCCTGCCCTGGCAGCTTCTATAGCTGCATTCAGCGCAAGCAGGTTTGTTTGGGATGTAATATTTAATATGGTATCGGTAAGCACATTAATCTGTTCTACTTCTTTTGATTTTTCAATAGTAACTTTAACATTTTGTCCAATGTCCTGCAATATATTTTGGGTTGTTTCCTGCGCTGTAGCAGAGGTATGTTTTAAATTTTCCGCACGGGTGCTGATTTCTTCCGCTAAATTCACACCTTTATTCGCTTTGCTTGTGATTGCCTGCAGTAAGTTATTAATATCCGAAGTAGTTATATTTACTTCTTCAATGTTCGCCGCTGTTTCTTCCATTCCGGCAGACATTTCTTCCATCGCTGCCGAATTATCAGCTACACTGTCTATTACCTTGCTGATTCCCATTTCAAATACACTGAAATTTTCCTTTAAATCCTGGGATACATAATGAATGTCGGAAATGATATTCTGTAATTTATCAATAAAACTGTTAATACCCTGAACCAGTTCCCCGATTTCATCATTGGATTCTACGTCAATCCGTTTTGTAAGGTCACCCCTCCCCTCTTCAATATCCTTCGTAATATCCAGAAGGGTCTTCTTTGCACGGATAGTAGGTTTTACCAGACTGGCCCTTATGAACATCCATACTGCCAAGGTAATGAAAATGGTAACCAGAAAGCTTACGGCTGTAACAATCAAAGCGGAACGTCTATTAACATTCAGGCTGTTTACTAAATTTTCAGCTAAAGCTTTATTATAGGTATTTAAACCACGCAATTTTTCATATATGCTTACTGTAATCGGTTCCATTTCAGATAAGAACATAGAATATGCCTGCTCTCCTTTACCCGCATCTGACATTTCCAGACCTTCTTCCAGTTTACTGTAGTATTCATCATATTCCTCCAGTAAAACAGCTATGGTTTCAGTATTTTCCGTATCCTTCATACTTTCCTGAAGCAGAAGAATGGAAGCCCTGGCCTCGGTTGCACAGGAATCTATAATCGTTTTATATTGTTCCTTTACCTCTGCATTCTCTGCCAGATAATGCTTTGCGGCTAAACCGTCCATGGAAAGGATAAAAGAATATGCATCACTATATGCTATCAGGTCGCCAATGTTCTCATTGGCAATTTTATCCGCCGTATTCTGTGCCTTTTGCAGATGGATAACACTAATTACCTGTGAAGAAATTGCCGCTATAAATATTAACAGTACTGCAATTAATATCTTTTTGGATATCTTTAAATTTTTTAAGAAATTATTTTTTCCCTTTTTCATCATTTTCCCATCCTTATGTAATAGTAAATATATGGTTGCATTATAACATTATAAAAATTATAAGTAAAGACAATTTGACAATTCAGGACATATTTCCCAATATATCATCTTAATTCGGCAAGCACTATAAATTCAAGGTCTCCCGAGAGTTGCCCTTAACCCTTTCTTAGGAATCATCATCTCAACTCTTGACAACTCCTGCTTCACACCTGTATATTAATAGTATTTACAAATGTTACTGATGAGGATGAATGTATGAAGTATAAGATTAGTGATGTCAAACGAATATTAAATATCAGCGAAGATACCTTACGATATTTTGACAATAAAAAAATAATTAAGACAACCCGTGATGAAAATAATAATTACCGTTATTTTAAAGCAGAAGATATTAATAAAATCTTTGCTTATAAAATGTACCGTTCCCTGCTGTTTAATATGAATGAGGCGGATCAGCTAATTTCCGGCAGACCCATAGATATGATAGAATCAAAATTGCAGGAGCAGCTGGAACATATCGGCAAAGAGCAGGAATATTTAAACAGGGCAAAATGCCATATTACTTTATTAACTGAAAAAATCATTAAATGGAAGCATTTCAAAGACGGATTTGAAGTTACGGATTCCCCGAATTGTTACTACCACGGCAATCAGACAGATTCAAGTTTTATCAGGGAAAAGGATGTTTTTGAAAATACCTATCAATGTCTTAACTATCTCCCGGATATCTGGCCCTGCTTCTGTTATACACCAGCCAATTTTCAGCCCTTTCCCGGCTTTAGTTTTGGCTACGGTTTTTATACGGACCAGGCTGCCCCGATACAAGGCCTTCTTAAACTGCCCTCCACAAAATGCCTGTATACTATGTTTATCCTGGAAGGTGACCTGGTACAATACCTCCCGAAACTCATAGAAAAGGCAGAACATTACTGCAAGAACCGCGGTTATACCCTGGAAGGCATCCCGCATGGGAGTATCATCCATGAAATGAAGGAAGAAGACCATATCATAAGGCTATTTGATATTTATATACCTTTCGTTTAAGCATGTATTACCTTTTATCAACCAGTATTCCTATATTTAAACTAAGACTGCCGTTCATGGCCGGTTCCGCTTCTGCAGGATTCCTTCCATACGGCAGCCTGACAATTCTGTTATTCCGTCAATAAATCAATCTGGATTCCCAAAGCATTTTCTGTGGCATTGGCACCTGCAAGCCTGCCTGAATTATAAGCCCAGCCCTGTGCCGCCCCTTCAATGGTATGGGCATAGTGGTCAGAGTATATTCCGCCTGTATCGGCACCTGCAGCATACAGGTTCAGGATAGGTGTATATCCCTTCTCAGGGTCATCCTGTACCACTCCAAAATTAGAATTGATACGGATACCGCCAACCGTACAGAGATTATCAACGCTGACTTTAAAGGCATAATAAGGACCTTCACTCATCTGGTACATATGCTGTCCATCCTTGCCGTATAGGGTATCAACACCTTCTGCAGCATCTTTGTTGTATTGAGCCATGGTTTCTTTCAGGATTGCCTTGTCCATTCCCAGTTCTTCGGCCAATGCTTCAATGGTGTCCGCTTTTACTACATATCCGCCCTCAACCATTTTGTCCACAATTTCCGTAAGCTTGCTCCAGCCGGAATCCATCGGCGTAATTTCAGGCATAGGTCCCATGGCTATCTTATCTTTCATCCCTGCTGCTCTGGCTCCTTTTGTCTCAAGAGTGTTCAGTAATTTATCATTATATAAAAAGTATGCATAATTTCCCTGTGATATAACAGAATTACTGGACAATGCCCTGTCATACACGATATCTTCATTGGCAAAACGTACTCCGCTTGCATTTACCCAGGGAATAATAGGCATATAAGCTACGGAAGTTGTTGCCTGGTATAATTCCATATATTCATAGTCACCTTCTATTTTACCATTTCCTTCCACACTAAAGGTATGGGCAACCATAGCAGATAAACCTCTTGATGCAGCACCGATGTCCCAGGCCATGTTAATACCGTCGCCTACGTTGGAATTATAACCGGCTGCATTTACGGTGACACCGTTTAAGGCTTCTTTAATCATCTCTGAATTCCCTACAAATCCGCCGGTAGCAATAATTACGGAATTTGCCGTAATCTGAAGTGTGGAACCGTCCTTAGCACTTGCCGTAACTCCGGTTACTTCACCATCTTCTGATATTAAGCTTTCTGCCGGGGTTTCATAATAGACTTCGGCACCATAATCAGATACGATTTTATCAAGCATGGCACCAAGCTGTGAGGAAGTCTTGGTATAATCATCGTATTTGTGATAACCGTTGGTACCTTCTTCATGGCTTTGCTGTACAGCTTCTTCCGTCTTAT
>JAATEU010000363.1 GCA_015655565.1 Clostridiales bacterium | reverse complement strand
GTATAATAATTCATAAAGGTAAAATATTTAATCCTGGAAACATCCGTATCACTCAGGCCTGACTTGCACATAACAACATCGGTAAGAAAATAGGTAGGAATTCCCGTATCATCCAACAGCTATTCAATCATAATATAGGTAAGTGCCTTACTGTTCTGAAGATATCCTTCCATACTTCGTTTCAAATTGCTTCAGGTCATTACGCTTATTCACTAACATCCTGATTAATTCTTTGCTTTGTGATATACCCTTTTTATAATTTTTATTTTTAATAAGGAGTTTTAATTTTAATTCCTCAATGGTAAAACTCAATTCTTCATCAATTTCTTTTGTACGGAACATAAAGTTATATCCCTGATCCGTCAGACGATAGGTTATTTTTCTTTTATCGTTAATGCTGTCGGCAATCAGACGGATATTCATGGAAGTCATTCCTTTCCCGTAATCCATAATACCGTAGGTACGCCTTTCGTCCTTATTCTGCAGGATATCTTTAATCAGATACCGGGTCAGACGTTCTGTTTCTTCTATGGACAAATAAACATTATAATCCGGAAGGATTCCCCTTAAATACAATCCAATATCCTCCAGGCTGCATTCAGAATCCTCCGTTAATGTCTTCTCCATAATAAAAACCAATACGGATATGATTATATTATCCAGCTCATGTTCTTTAAACAGGGCTTCTAATTCCAGGTTTGTGTTTTTACGGTTTACGATAGAATGTATCACTGCGATAAACTGCATCCGATCCTGAAATTTTTCCAGATATTCATGCATCATTAACTTTCCTTTCAAAAAACAGAAGACAGCAACTGAATCGTTACAGAATTTTCTTTCCTATCTGCCTTTATTTTATTAATTCTTTATAGTCAGGATAATTGATTATTTCCTGGGGAATATATTTACCCCGGGTTAAAATATCTATAATCCTGTGTTGTTCCTTTTCCTCAAAATTCTCCAAAAAAAGCTGCATCTGATCCTGAATCCTGTTTTTCTGATTTTTTTCAACCGTTCGTATTGTTCTGTTTGTTATAAGCTTTAACATATAGGAATAAAGTTCTGAAAATAATTGGATTTTAATAGCAGGATTCTGCTCCTTCACTTTTAAAAACAGATAAATTCCTTCATAATCCAAATCCCCCCAATAAAAGAAATGCAATTTTCTCCCGATAATTTTTGTTTCATAATCTTCAAGTGCCCTGCTTTTATTTATCTTATTGCCTTCTCCATATAAAATCACATCTATTGTTTTTCCAAATAAGGAATAAGATTTATCCTTTGACTTAGTTTCATTTTGCATATCACTTAATATTTTACATAATGTGTACCAGGGATCCTTATTTTCAACAATCAGCACATTCATCACTTCTTTATCTTTTAGTATAAAATCAAAGAAGGGTTCCGGTGTCAGGTAATAATTCAGTTTTTCCCGTAAATGGTTAAATTCGACCACATATTTATAATTCGATTGGTCCAATGCTTTTTCATACCCCCAGATTGCATAGGCCCTTTCATTTTTTGACATGGGTTCTTTCAGTGATTTATCATTATTTTTCAGGAAATTACTAAGTTCTAAAATTACATGCCTGTTCTCCGTATATTTATTCACCTGTTTTAAATAACCGGATATATTCATGGAAGGATGCAGGGTTTTGATTTCTTTTATAGGTTGCGTATTATCTTCTTTTTCTTTCAGAATCCGGTATTTTATGTATAAGGAAGGATGCATTCCATTTTTCAGGTTATCTTTTATTACAGGCTTTATCTTTCCTTCCTTAATCAATGTGTTTACACACTGATACAAATCTTTATAATTTACAGGATGTATTAACCCCTCTAATTCCTCCAGATTAATATAAGCCCTCTTCCAATTATAAATTTTATTAAGATTATCCATGAAATAAACACTCCCTCAGATTTATGTTATTTCCTGTTTATATGATTCCCTGGTATGATGTTGTTTTATATACATCCATAACAAGGTGTACGTCTTAGACCGGTAATAACCAAAAACAAACCGCTGTATTTTGATTATAAATTTTAATATTAACTATATTATATATAATCTGTTTAAAAATTACAACTTTTACTCTCAAACAAAATAGAATAGAATACACTATAAATTACATGAAAGAGAAATTTTATTAGACCTAAAAAGCTTACTTTATTAATAAAAAACAAAAGCGGTTATGAGAATAGGCATTCCAGGCAGCAGAATATTGTAATAGATACACTCCATCTCCAATATATTAATAATGACAATATATTCTATGGTGAAGCTATGGATAATGAAAAAACTCAAGAGAAGCTTAAGTTCTTTTTAAAAACGGGAATTGTTGTATTGTCTATACTTGTACTTACTGTTCTTGGAATACGATACCTGCCGGCAGCTATATCAGTTTCTAACTCGGCTAATACAAAAAAATTACCGGTCTATTGTGTGGACGAGGATGAAAATAAGGTGGCACTCAGCTTTGATGCGGCCTGGGGGAATGAAGACACTGCGGAAATTCTGGAAATCTTAGCACTACATAATGTAAACGTTACCTTTTTTATGACAGGTGGCTGGATTGAAAAATATCCGGAGGATGTAAAAGCAATTGCAGCAGCAGGCCATGACCTTGGAAACCACAGTGAAAATCATAAACATATGTCCCAGCTTTCTAAGGAAGAATGTAAGGAAGAAATTCTGAAAGCTCATAATAAGGTCAAGGAATTAACCGGTATGGAGATGAACCTGTTTCGTCCTCCCTACGGTGATTATAATAATACCTTAATTGAGACTACAAATGAACTGGGATATCATTGCATTCAATGGGATGTGGATTCCCTGGATTGGAAAGATTACGGTATTGAATCTATTGTTAATACCGTAGTAAATCATAAGCATCTAGGCAACGGTTCCATTATACTCTGCCATAATGGAGCTAAATTTACAAAAGATGCATTGGAGTCCATGATAGCTGGTCTGCAGGATAAAGGTTATAAGATTGTACCCATATCACAATTAATTTATACCGGAGATTATTATATGGATCATGAAGGCAGACAATTTGAAAAGAAATAATAGAATAGCACTAAAGCGTGTTTTAAAAATGCTTGTGCCGGGTTGATTGTTCCACTTTGTGGGAGGTAAGGAGCGATTTTGGGAGCATAGTGGGGCTTTGGGGTTACGTTTCCAAAATTGTGACGCAGCATACCACAAAGTGGGACGGTCAGAAATTTGCAATGATTTTTCAAACACGCTCTAAACTGCGAATCTGATCTTGAGTAATAATTAAGCCGGCTATGGAATTATCTTGGTAATGCTGCAGCCGGCTTAATGAATTAATTATATAGAGTATGTGAGGGTTTAAAATAAGTTGTGTCCAAAGCTGAAATGTAATAATAAAAATCATATTGGCTTTCTCATAACAAGCAGAGGAAAGATAATTCTCTGTTAAAGAGCTTAATATACGGTCTGATTTCATTCCCCAGAATAACATTGGTCTTAGTAAAACCCTCATTTATATTCTTTTCCAGCTTGCTAAGCCGTTTATCAATTTTTTTATCCATCATATCAAGATAGGGCTAACAGTATTCATTATCACTCACAGAAACACGTCCTTTTCCTTTTGGTAAAATCATTACAGCACAATTCAGACTGAAAAGTCTATTTGATTTTTAATTCCGATAGCGTCAGTTTATTCCTGGAAATAATGGATGGAATATGGTCCGCTAAAAACATATCTTAAAAAATCCACAGAATTCTTAGCATCTAAATCCAACTGTTCCTCTGATGCACCTTTGCTCAGGTCACGCCAAACCTTAATATCGGCTCCTACTTTACCACCGCTCAAAACAAATGGCTCCATAACAACATTTTTATCATATCCTATATCTCTTAACGCACAACCGATATCATACCATGGCAGGCCGCCTTTACCCGGTACTCTGCGGTTATTCTCACCTGTGTGAAAATGTCCAAGTTTATCACCGGCAAGTCTGATGGCATTTGCCATATTATCTTCTTCTATATTCATATGGAAGGTGTCCAGCATAATTTTAGCAGAAGATACATCCACTTCCTCAACAAACTTCTTTGCTTCTTCCGCCGTATTTAAAATATAACC
>JAATEU010000338.1 GCA_015655565.1 Clostridiales bacterium | reverse complement strand
CCATGTTTTCTTTTTTTATTTTGTATATTTTTCCTACATTCCAGAGGTTCTTCCGCAGCCTATTCCACAGATATTCCAACATTTGTTCCAAATACGTTAATGTTCGGCAACAAACCAGGAACAGCTGTGATATTAAAACATTAACTATATGGATTGCCAGCGTGTAGTTCATGTGATATATATGTTTTGTTTTTTTTTGTTTATTCACCCCAAATGTCGTGATGAGTTCGCAAAAGTTGTAAAGCATCAGGCATGCATAGATTTCCTGTTTGGTACAAAAAAGAACAGGGTATGCATTTTACATACTCTGTTCTTGGTATACAATGCCTTAACTAAATGACATTACTAAAATTGGCTGCCTGTTTTTTAGATATTCTGAAATATAATTTAAAATACTTTCCTCTTTTGTTAAACAGAACCGGCCCGAATACTTCTTCCGTACCGATGCTCATCTCTTTCGTTTCATGTCAAAAATGGCCCGGAATTATTTCTACAATGCAGTCAGGCTTTTGCCTAACGCAATGCATTTTTCCGTAGTTTCATTATCCGGTTCACCCAGAACCGTAATTCCTTCACCTTGAATTATTTCAGCTCCGGCACTTTTTAAGCGTTCTTCCCAATCACGCATCCATTCGCAATTTCCCCAGCCATAGGAACCAAATAAACCTATTTTTTTACCTTCTGCAAATTTCTCAACCTCTGCAACAAAAGGTTCCATTATATCTTCCTCTAATACTTCGGCTCCCATGGAAGGACAGCCAAGTA
The DNA here is from genome assembly GCA_015655565.1 of Clostridiales bacterium. GTDB lineage: Bacteria > Bacillota > Clostridia > Lachnospirales > Lachnospiraceae > Anaerocolumna. The sequence goes on along the minus strand of JAATEU010000338.1, from coordinate 5,770 downwards.
CAAATGCCGGCAAATCGCGCAGAACCTCCGGTTTTATCTCAGATACATCCACAACCTCTGCTTCTTTGCCACCCTGAACGACACCATCGCCAATCAGTTCCGCCATCATTTTCGTATTTCCTGTACCACTCCAATATACAATAAATATCTTGCTCATATGAATTCCTCCTGCCTTATAAGAACAGTCAAACTAATCCTCACCGCCTGCTGTTCCGATATCTGTATTATCTTTTTCACTTTTAACATGCTTTACAGTGCTCTAATAATATATCCTTTAATGCACAGGCACTGCTGCTGTGGCATCTTTCAATAATTGTGCTGTCTTTTTCTACTGCCTGTAATGCAGAGACTACCATTTTATGAGATACAGTATTGGTAAATAATATTAATAAATCAGGCTTACCGACCATGGTTTTAAAGTTGGCGGGCATATGGGTAAAAATCTTAGCTTTACAATTATGCTGTTTGCATATTTCTTTATATGTACAGACCATTCTGTCATGTCCTCCGACTATAACGATACTCATTCTTTCACCTCCGTCTTATTTATTGATTTTGTGGTTCTCATGCATTATTCATTCCAACACAATAGGTAAAATGTTACTTAAGAAATGAATATGAATTTCCGTTATTGCAATTGAGATTCATTTTCATTTACATATTATAAGATTATCATATCCTATTACATAAAAGCAAGTACTATTAATATAATGATAAATTTTATTATAAATAAGTTTATATGGATAAGTTTGAGTTTATCCATATAATTTACAGCCAGTTTGCTGTTTATTTATGCGGTTAAATTAATTTTATCCAAAATACCGGTCAAATAGGCGATTACAACACCGTAATTGGACATAGGGATACCCTGGGCACGTGCAAGTCCAATCCGGTTCATTACATATTTCCGGTTAAACATACAGGCACCGCATTGGATAATAAGGTTATACACAGATAAATCCCCTGGAAAATCCGATCCGCTTACCACATCAATAGACAGGCCTTCCCCGACTTTTTTACGAAGCATACGGGGAAGTTTTTCCCTTCCGATATCCTCGGCCAGAGGTGCATGGGTACAGGCTTCCGCTATTAATACCCTGGATTCCTCCGTTAAATTTTCAATTGCGGCCGCACTTTCGGCATAATAACGGATATCTCCTTTATGATTTGCAAATAGGACAGAAAAGGAGGTAAGCATACTCTCATCCGGCTTTTTGTCATAGACAGTCTTAAATACCTGTGAATCCGTTATAATAAGTTTGGGCGGTTTTGCAAAGCTTGCAAGGGCCTGGTCTAATTTATCGGTTGTGCAGCTTAATACAATGCATTTTTTATCCAGAAGTTCCCTGAGGGTTTGAACCTGAGGTAATATCAGCCTGCCTTTCGGGGCCTGGATATCCTGCGGCATAACAAGAAGAACGGTATCCTCTTCACCCGCAAGCTCTCCTATAATGCTGATTGCTTCAAAATCCTCCGGGAGTTTACGCATGATCTCTTCCCTGATATTTTTAATTCCTGCTTTTTCTTTCGCACTGATGATTAAAGGTTTTTCCTGACAGACCTCCAAAAAAAGCCCGGATATCGCTTCTGCATCTGGGATTTCATCCGCTTTGTTTATGATAATGATAAAAGGCGTCTTTTTAGCCCGGAACAATTTAATCCATTCCAGTTCCTCACTGATGTTCTCATCACAGCATACAAGCAGGGCAATATCCGTTTTTAGCAGGGCTGCTTTCGTTTTTTCCACACGCAGCCGCCCTAATTCCCCAACATCGTCAAAACCTGCAGTGTCAATTAATACACAGGGCCCCAGCCCGTATATTTCCATGGTTTTATAAACCGGATCCGTAGTGGTGCCTGCAACATCGGACACTAAAGCAGTATTATGCCCTGTAATTGCATTAATTAAGGTGGATTTGCCGCTGTTGCGTTTTCCGAATATTCCAATATGCAGCTGATTTGCCCGTGGCGTGTTATTTAAACTCATAATTTTCTCCTTCTGCTTTCCGCGTAAAATTTATTAATAAGATACCGTTTCGGTCATGACTATGGTTGCTTTCTGTTTTTATCAGAACCGGAAATCCCTTTTACCGTTGTGTACCTCTATAAGATGCTTTTTGGTAATGTTCAGGACTTTTTCATTTGTAATATGTTCCACTTCTTTCCTAATAAGTGACTCTCCCTTTGCCTTCGTATCCGGCCCTGCATAATCTTCCAGATATTCTTTTAAAGTCATTAAGGCATTGGGCTGACAGCAGTTTGCTATCTGTCCTGATTTTACCAGTGTCATAAACCGGTCCCCGGTTCTGCCCTCACGGTAACAGGCGGTGCAAAAGCTAGGGATAAATCCAAGTTTTAACAGCCAGTTCACAACCTGATCCAGAGTGCGTTTATCATCCACATCAAATTGTTTGGAATTGTCCGCCTCTGCTTCCTCCTCTGCATAACCTCCTACACTGGTTTTAGAACCTCCGCTTATCTGTGTGACACCAAGCTGCAATACTTTCTCCCTTGTCTTCTTGGATTCACGGGTTGACACGATCATTCCGGTATAAGGCACTGCAATCCGGAGTACAGATACAATTTTTGCAAATATATCATCCGATATGGCATTTTTAAAATCCTCCGGATTAATATCATCTGCCGGACGGATTCTGGGAACACTTATGGTATGCGGACCGACTCCCACGGCTGCTTCCAAATGTTCCGCATGCATAAGAAGACCCACAAAATCATAACGGTACATATTCAGTCCAAATAATACTCCTATTCCTACATCATCAATTCCGCCCTCCATGGCCCGGTCCATCGCCTCCGTATGATAGGCATAGTTATGTTTCGGGCCGGTTGGATGAAGCTTCTCATAATTTTCTTTGTGATAGGTCTCCTGGAAAAGAATATAGGTCCCGATGCCGGCTTCCTTTAACTTCCGGTAATTTTCTACGGTTGTTGCCGCTATATTGACATTAACACGGCGTATGGCCCCGTTTTTATGTTTAATGGAATAGATGGTCCGAATGCTTTCCAATATATATTCAATTGGATTGTTAACCGGATCTTCCCCGGTTTCCAGGGCAAGACGTTTATGTCCCATATCCTGAAGTGCTACCACTTCTCCCCGTATTTCCTCCTGGCTCAGCTTTTTTCTGGATATATGTTTGTTTTTATAATGGTATGGGCAATATATACAGCCGTTCACACAGTAATTGGACAAATATAAAGGCGCAAACATAACAATCCTGTTTCCGTAGAATTTATCCTTGATTTCTTTCGCCAGCCGATGCAGCTCCCGGTTCTCCTCCTCAAGATCACATTCCAATAAAACGGCGGCTTCACGGTGGGAAATGCCTTTCATTTCTTTTGCCTTTTGGATGATTTCATGAATCAGGGCACGGTTGCTTTTATTCTCTTTTGCATAGTTTATGGTGTCCATTACCTCTTCATTGTCAATAAATTCTTCTGCTTTTTTTGATTTTACATCATACATTTTCTTCTTATCTCCTTTTTATTAATAAGCGCCGGCGGTAATATTCATATCCAATGGCTGAAAATCACCTCTGGCGGCAATTATCTCATAACCGATTTTTTTCATGCGGTTCTGCAGACAGACCCTGCATTCGGCGGCTTCATCCCCGGTACAGATTTTATTATCATAGAGTTCATATTTTTTCCGGACGGAAACCGGGGACAGATTAGGCATCACTACATTGGCGCCGGATAAAATGCCCTGCTCCCTTCCCATGGGGTGAATGGTCCCCAAAGCTGTTGTTGCCGGAATTAAAGCATTTGGAATCATTAACCGTAATATACTAATCAGAAACAGCGTCAGTTCAAAGGAGCCCTGGGGTTTATCTGCAAAGGGCGTATCATGATGCGGAAGGTACGGCCCGATTCCAATCATCTCAGGAGATAAATCCTTAATAAACAGCAGATCCTCTGCAATATGCTCCAGTGTCTGGTAAGGGGAACCCACCATAAAACCGGTGCCTACCTGATACCCAATGGTTTTTAAATCCCTCAGGCATTGCTTTCTTGCCTGCAAGCTTAAGCTTTCCGGATGGAGCTTGCCGTAATGCCCCTCATTGGCGGTTTCATGCCGCAGCAGGTAGCGGTCGGCACCTGCCCTGTGATAAGCTAAATAGGATTCATAGCTCCTTTCCCCAATGGATAAGGTTACTGCACAATCAGGGTAGCCTTCCTTCATGGCAAAAATAATGCCGGCCAGCTCCTCATCCGAATACCGTAAATCCTCTCCGCCCTGCAGTACAAAAGTGCGGAACCCCAATCTATAACCCTGCTTACAGCAGGAAAGTATTTCGTCTTTTGTCAGCCTGTAACGGTTTACATTGGTATTGCTGCGGCGGATGCCGCAATAATAACAGTCGTTTTTACAATAATTTGTAAACTCAATCAGACCCCTGGTATACACTTTATTATCAAAATATTGAAATGCCGTATTGCGGGCCTTCCGACTAAGATATTCCGCATCTTCTTTTGAATAGCCGTTTAATAGACATATAAATTCTTCCCTGGATAAGGTTCCTTGTATTTCCAAGGTGTCAATCAATGTTTTCCTGTTTGGCATCAGGTCAGCTCACTTTCTTTAAAGTTTATAACGGACTGCATCAGGCAGGTGTCCTATGTTGACGCAAATACTGCCTAAGGCAGGCGTCTTATGTCAGACAAACCCAAAGTGTTATCAACGCGAAAAAAATCCCTGCGCCCAAAAAGGCACAAGGATAGAATAACAAAAACCATAATATAACATATCGGAAAATGCTTTTTTATCTTCCCATAAAGACGGTGTTTTTTCCAATCTGCATCTGATGACAGGAGGTGTCCCACTTCCTGTCATATAATTAATATTAGGTTTATAATAACTATTCTCTCGCCTTATCACTTGGGACGTACCCTTATGCTCAGCACGATATTTTTTATTGTATATAGTTTGCCAGTAATAACAGACTTTGTTATTTTCTTAACAACTAATTTGTTTTTATTATACACCTGTTTTTCTTTGAAGTAAATAGAAAAGTTCCAGTTTACCACAATGAACACAGGAAGAATTATTTTGTAAAATTTCCTTCCTGTGTTCACTGTCCATTTTATAAAAACATGAACAAACCATCCATGTTCATAGGATATCTTATTGAATACGCCTCTAAAATCAATGCTGATATAAATGTACCTTTCTTACCTATAAAGGGTATACCTCTGTATAATAATACTACTGCATCCATTATCTTTTATATGGCTCCCACGGTTATAAAAAAAGAATTAAATCACTGATTTCATTTATCAAAACATCAGCCTCGTCAAGTTCTCCATCCAATGCATAGCCATATGTGCACCCAATAGTATAAAAATTATTTTTCCTCCCGGCTTCCATATCCTGTTTCCGGTCACCGGCAATCACCATTTTCTCCGGATATTGGTTCTTTATTATTTTAATAATTTCATGTTTGGGAATAAAATTATACTCTTCCGAACAAATAAATTTTTCAAAATATCCGTCTAAATGAAATAATTTCCTATGACTCTCCATGTAATAATAATTACAGTTGCTTATAAATATAAGATGATATCCTTTGCTGTTAAGATATACCAAGGTTTCTACGGCACCTTCATACAGAACAGGAATACCCTGTTCAATCTGCAGTTTTACTTCCTTACTTATTATATTACTGCAATACTGCCGTAACTTAAGACTAAGTTCCGGTTTAAAATTTTTCCACATTTCCTGGGGATTATAACCCAGCCAATAACTTAT
>JAATEU010000427.1 GCA_015655565.1 Clostridiales bacterium | reverse complement strand
GCCCAGAGCTTCCGTTGCGCCGAACTGTTTTGCTGAATTGATACCGGTATAAATCGCAAAATAGGATAAGAATCCGCCGCCAATTAAGGAAAACAGCAACTGCAGTACCTGCCAGAAACCTTCAGCAGCTAAAACGCCCTGGCCCTGCAGGGTGGTTATCAGACTTGCAAGTCCGTTAAATAAACCGGCGGCTATGATTGCAGGAATTAATGGAATGAAAATATCGGCAATGATACGAACTGCTTTCTTAAACGGACTCTGTTTTTGGGCAGCTTTTATTTCGGATTTATTATCCTGCCAATTGCCTAAGTCCGCATTTTCTTTCGGCAGCCCCAGTTCTTGGGTACATATGTCCGTAATTTTTTTTGCCTTGCCCGGTCCTAAAACAATTTGCAGTGAATTCCCGTCAACAACAGTTCCCAAAACACCTTCTGTTTTTTTTATTTCGTCTAAATTTGCAAGCCCGGTATTTTTAATGGAAACGCGGAGCCTGGTCATACAGTTGGAAGCTTTTTCTACATTTGCTTTTCCTCCAAGCAATTCAACAAGTTTCTTTGCCAAATCTAGATTTGTCATGTGAATTCCTCCTCCTATTAGGTTTATTTATTCTCGTTCAGGGCGTAGCGGATATGCCCGTGTGAGCGTTCTAATTTTTCTTCCGCCTCTTTTTTGGTACATTGCAAAAGAATGATGGTGATGGCCAGTTTAACACTTCCCTCCGCCTCAATAAGCGTCTGTTCTGCTGTTTTTCTATCACAGCCGGTTGCGGCAATGACAATATTCTCTGCCCTGGATACCAGCTTTTCATTGGTCTGCATAACATCAACCATGAGGTTCTGATATACTTTTCCGATTCCAATCATACTTCCGGTTGAAATCATGTTTAATATCATTTTTTGTACGGTACCGGCTTTTAGCCGGGTGGAACCCGTAAGTACTTCCGGCCCCGGTATCGGTTCAATGGCAATATCAGCTGCCTTTGACATTTCCGAATCCTTGTTGCAAACCAGGACGGCTGTTCTGCAGCCAATTTTTTTTGCATATTTTAATCCGTATGTGACATATGGAGTGCGGCCGCTGGCGGCAATTCCGATCACGATATCTTTATTATTAAGCTTTAGTGCTTTTAAATCCTCCATACCAAGGGTTTTGCTATCTTCTGCACCTTCCACTGCTTTTATAAATGCATGTTCGCCGCCGGCTATGAGTCCTATAACTAAATCAGGAGATACGCCGAATGTAGGGGGACATTCTACCGAATCCAACAATCCGATCCGGCCGCTTGTACCTGCCCCCATATAAATAATTCTTCCCCCATTTTCTAAGGAAGCCGTACACCATTCTATTACAATTGCTACCTGAGGCAATACTTCACGTACGGCGGCAACTGCCAGCTCATCTTCCTTATTCATAATGGATGCAATCTCAATTGGTTTTAAACTATCTAAATTCATGGTTCGTTCATTGCGTGTTTCCGTAGTCAGTCCTGTTAAATCTACCAATTTCATTCCTCCTGCTGTCCTGGTATAATATTTCAACTGTGTTTTTTAACTTATTAATCTATCAGGCAGCGGCCTGGGATATCTTCTTTGACTAAGAGCCTTTAAGTATTGCCACTGCATTCCTTTTATGCAATTTTAATCTGTTTTTTCCTCCCCGGCAGTACGTTTATAAGGTTTTTCAATATGGGTCTTATGAAATTGAGTCAGGCTTGACTCATATTGTCTGTTTATAAATGCGGTATAGAGAATATCAATAATATTTAATTGCGCTATTCTGGAAGACATTGCGCCGCTTCGAAATATAAACTCTGTTGCGGCGACGCATAAATTGTAATCTGCCATTTGTGATAAGGGTGAATCTTCAAACCGGGTAATGGCTATGACCGGTGCTCCTTTCTGCTTTACGGTAGCGGTACATTGGAGGATTTCCTCAGTAATACCGGAATAGCTGATTACAATGGCAACATCCTCTTTTGTTATATTTCTTGCCTGAAGTAACTGGGCATGCCAATCCTCACTGATGAAGCATGCCTTATTCATTCGTAAAAATTTCAAATAGGCATCTTTTGCAACCAGAAGGGAGGAACCCATACCAAACAGACATATATTTCTGGAATTACAGAGCAGGTCGACACAGTCTTCCAGTACATCAATATCAATCAGTTTTCTCGTATTTTCCAAAGAAACGATATTTTTGTAAGTTACTTTATCAACAATTGCCTCCAGAGAATCTTCCCGGCTGATTTCTTTTCCCTTTTCAACATTGGTAGCTTTGCGTACGGCCAGTTCATAAAGTAAAGCTTTATGATAATCTTTATATCCCTGGAATCCGATTTTACGGCAAAGGCGGATAATCGTAGACGGCGATGCAAATGTCCGTTCTGCCAGCTCATGAATGTTACAACCTACTGCTTTATCAGGATTTAGCAATACATATTTGATTACGCCTTTTTCAGCTCCGCTGGCCTGACCTGCATATTCCTGTATACGTACCAGTACACTTTTCATTTGACTCCTCCGTTTATAATCTGAGTATAAAGTTTTGAAATTTTAATGTCAATCTGACCGAACAATTATGAAACTAAGTTTCAAAAAATGATTATTATAACAAATATTATAGCATATTTATGACGGTTTTATGAATAATTACCAAAAGTATGAACAGGATGGTAAACGGTACGCCGGCAAAATATTATTCATGAATATTATAAAACATTATATT
>JAATEU010000316.1 GCA_015655565.1 Clostridiales bacterium | reverse complement strand
GGACTAGCCATAAAGCTTTTCATTGGTTACCCTCCTTATATTAATTAAAATCTCAATTATTATCATAGTTATATGTTAAAATACTTTACCGGGGCTTGGATCAAGTATTCTCACGTCACATTTAAATATTGTATAACATTCCGCCTGGCGTGTCAATAGATTTTCCGCTTTTTACTAAAATTTTTGATAATTGCAATATTAAATGTCCACTTTTTTAAATAAATATTATAACGTAATTAATTCCCATTAAGTAACAGTTTGATTCTATCTTTCACAATGAGCAAGATGTCTATACCTTCTGTTTATCCAAAATCTATCTTGTATCATTTTATCCTTAGTCCTATTGCATGAGTAATATGCCTCGAAACTCGTCGTCACGTGCAATCAGACCCGATGCTTATTCTTTCTATATAGCCGCCTCATATCTCATTTGCCGTCTTATACTTTAATATGGCACCAGAACAAGTGCATTTTACTTTTTTTATGTGCGTTAAAAGTAACTTTCAGCCGGTACGGCAACAGTTACAATTATTCTACAGTTGTAATCTTTCTATACCAGCAGCATGGAACCGGTTAAAACAATCCTTGGCCGGCTGTTCACGGACAGCCGTAAATTAAGATAAATCCGGATATTCAATATGATACAGTGTCAATCCCTGGGCAGGTGCTTTGGGCCCTGCCGCTAACCGGTCCTTTTTCTCCAGTATTTCTTTTACATGGGAAGGCGGATAGATACCTAATCCAACTTTAATCAGGGTCCCTGCGATGATCCGGACCATATTGTATAAGAAACCGTTGCCTGATACGGTTATGGTTATATTGTTTCCTGTTCTTTCCACCCTTATATCATAAATCCTGCGGATGGTATCCGTAATCTGGGTTCTGGCAGAACAAAAACTTTTAAAATCATGTTCTCCAATAAGACACTCTGCTGCCTGGGACATTTCTTCTGCCATTAGAGGGTAATATACAAAATATGAATAAAGCCTTTGTGTCGGTATTGGAAACCTGCTGTTTACTATTCTGTATTGATAGGTTTTAATACTGTTGCAGAATCGTGGATGAAAATCCAATGGAACTTCCCTGGAATGCTGTATTACAATGTCTTTGGGTAATCTTTGATTTAATGCAAAGGATATCTTCTCTCCCGGAATCCGGGTTTCGGTATTAAAAACTGCAACATTTCCCAAGGCATGCACACCCGAATCCGTTCGGCTTGCACCTGTTACCGCAATGGACTCCTTCAACAATTCCGTCAAATTACGGTTTAATATTTCTTCAATGGTAATACCGTTGGGCTGTATCTGCCATCCGCAATAATTAGTTCCATCATATGCAACTATTAACATAATTCTTTTCATAATAACTCCCCTGGCATACATTTTTCACACTATGTCCGCCTATGCGAAATGTCCTAAGCTATGTAACTGTTCAGTAAAAATATAGCTGCTACATATATAATTAATACCAGGTATGCAAGCATATCCCTTGTTCTGTATTTCAGCGGTTTCATTTTGGTACGTCCTTCTCCGCCGCGATAACATCTCGCTTCCATGGCCATGGCTAAATCATTGGCCCGCCGGAAAGCAGAAACAAATAACGGAACAAGCAGCGGAATCAGACTCCTGGCTCTTTTTATTAAGCCTCCCGATTCAAAATCAGCTCCTCTTGCCATTTGTGCTTTCATTATTTTATCCGTTTCCTCCATTAATATGGGAATAAAGCGCAGTGCAATGGACATCATCATGGATATTTCATGTACCGGAACTTTAATTTTTCTTAACGGTCCCATTAACCTCTCTAATCCGTCAGTCAAATGATTGGGAGTCGTCGTAAAAGTCATAAGGGATGAACCTAAAATCAAAAAAACAAGCCGGATACCCATAAATACAGTGGTTTTTATTCCTTCTTCCGTAATTTTAATGAAACCCAATTGAAAAACCAGGGTACCGGGGGTTAAAAATAAATTAAATATAACAGCAAACAGCAAAAGCGGTATAATAGCTTTTAAACCTTTGACAATGAATTTCATCGGCACTTTTGAAATCTGTATCATACTAAATAAAAATATAACAGCAAGTATATAGCCGTAATAATTATGAAACATAAACAAGGAAATAATATATATGATAGTTCCTGCTAACTTTACTCGTGGATCCAGTCTATGAAGAATCGAATCTGCCGGATAATATTGTCCGATTGTAATATCTCTAATCATTTTTAATCTTCCTTCTGCTTGTATACGTTTGGCTTAAGGCGCGGACTACTTCTTCTGTTGCTTCTTCTACAGTTGTAACAGAAGGGTTAACAGAAAAACCCATATTGTTTAATTCATTCATGACATAGGTTACCTGAGGAGCTGCCAGCCCGATTTTTTCTAATTCTTTATAGTGAACAAAAACTTCATGCGGCATACCGTTATATACAATGCCGCCTTTATTCATTACAATAAGCCTGTCCGCATACTTTGCCACATCTTCCATACTGTGTGACACTAAAATTATAGTAATTTTACTATCCCGGTGAAGCTTAGCAATCTGCTCTAATATTTCATCCCTTCCTTTGGGGTCCAGTCCCGCAGTAGGTTCATCTAAAATTAATACTTCCGGTTTCATTGCCAATACACCTGCAATTGCCACCCTTCTTTTCTGTCCGCCGGACAATTCAAAAGGCGAGGCATCCAGGATATCATCACCTAAACCAACCATTTTGACAGCCTCATATGTCCTTAAATCAATCTCTAACTGTTCAAGCCCTAAATTTTTAGGTCCAAAGCTGACATCTTTATATACCGTAGTTTCAAATAATTGGTGTTCCGGATATTGAAATACCAGCCCCACCTTGCTCCTTAAGCCTTTCATATTATAATTTTTATCATAGATGTCTTCCCCATTATAATAAATAGTTCCAGCCGTAGCCTTTATCAGCCCGTTTAAATGCTGTATTAAAGTGGATTTCCCGGAACCGGTATGACCGATTAGCCCAATATATTCACCGTCATTTATTACTAAATTAATATCTTTTAATGCATGCTTTTCATAAGCAGTACCCGGGCTATATACATAATTCAGTTGATCTACAATAATTGACGACATACTAACCTCCCTGTCCCTGTCACATCTGCGTACACTTCCATTACCGTCAGCAACGCTTCTATTTTTATACCTTTTATAACACCACTTACGCTATACTGTTTATAGCCTCTACCAGTTCTTTAACAGTAAGAATGCCTTTGGGGATTGCGAATCCCTTTTTGCTTAACTCATAGGCCAGCTCTGTTACCTGAGGTACAGCCAGGCAGTATTGCTTTAATTCATCAACCTTAGAAAATATTTCCCTTGGAGTCCCTTGCATAACAACCTTACCCTGATCCATTACAATAACTTTGTCAGCATGAATGACCTCTTCCATGTAATGGGTAATTAACAAAACCGTTACCTTTTCTTTTTTGTTTAATTCCTTAATGGTTTGAAGAACTTCTTTACGTCCGATTGGATCCAGCATTGCGGTTGGTTCATCTAAAACTATACATTCCGGTTTCATAGCCATGATGCCTGCTATGGCCACCCGTTGTTTTTGTCCTCCGGATAATTTATTGGGAGAATGGTGCCGATATTCCAGCATACCGGCCGCTTTAAGGCTTTCCTCAACCCTTGTCCAGATTTCTTCGGTTGGTACTCCTAAGTTTTCCGCACCAAATCCAACATCCTCCTCAACTACGGTTGCAATGATCTGATTATCGGGATTCTGAAATACCATTCCCGCAGTCTGCCGTATCTCCCACAGCTTTTCTTCATTCTTCGTATCCATTCCATTAACCCAGACGGTTCCTTCGGTAGGCGTTAAAATTGCATTTATGTGCTTAGCCATCGTAGACTTACCGGAACCATTAGCACCCAAAATAGCTACAAAATCACCTTTTGTAACATCTATATTCACATTATCAATGGCACGGTTTATGGACTCTACATTGCCTTCTTCATCTCTTCTTATATATTCAAATACTAAATTATGTGCTTTTATCATTCCCATGAATGTATCCTTCTTCATTATAATGTCTTTATAATGTCTTTCTTAACTTTCTACATTGTAAAGTATTATATAAATTTTTGCAATGTATTTTTATTATTTCCGGATATTTCGGTTTGACATTTTAAAGATTAAGTAATATAGTTACCTTATTAAGTATCCATATTATATATTCCGGAACCAAAACCAGGTTCCTGGAATCGGAAGCATGGCGCAAAATCAGCGCCTTATATCGGAAATCAAAAAACATTTTCCCAATAAATATATATTACGGGCATCTGTACCGGCGGCAGTTTTAATATTGCTTTCACTGTACTATGTACTAAAATTGCCGCAAAATTCAATAGCGGAAAGGTATAGGTTTTAACATGAATGATAAAAAGAAAGAAATCCTGGATTGGGTTAAAGTTATTTCAACTGCACTAATATTATCTATTGTATTAAACAATTTTATTATTGTTAATGCAGAGGTACCAACCGGTTCCATGGAAAATACCGTTATGACAAAGGACCGTATCTTTGCTTTCCGGCTGTCTTATCTTTTGGAAGAGCCAAAACGCGGAGACATAGTTGTATTCCCATATCCGGATGATGAAAACATCAATTACCTGAAAAGAATAATAGGACTTCCCGGTGAAACAGTAGAAATCAAAGACGGTAAGGTTTACATAAATAATAGTACGGAACCATTAGAGGAAGACTACCTGAAAGAAACTCCCACGGGTTCTTTCGGCCCTTATATAGTTCCTGATGATTCTTACTTTATGATGGGAGATAACCGTAATATTTCCCTGGATTCAAGATATTGGAAACATACCTTTGTTAAGCGGAATAAGATAATGGGTAAAGTAGTCCTTCGTTATTATCCTTCTATTACTTTGTTAAAATAAACTTTTAAAAAAGGGAACTGTCACACCCAATATTTATTTTAAGACCGTTAAAAAACGGGGCTGCTTCAGACTATATTGAAACAGCTCCACTTTTGTTTTATTTGTTTCTTAATTATGCTAAAATAAATCTGTCAATTATACCAGCTCGATTAATACTTTCATAGCTGCATCACCTTTACGCGGTCCAATCTTAACGATTCTTGTATAACCACCGTTACGGCTTACATACTTTGGAGCAATTTCTTCAAATAACTTATCCGTAACATCAACTGTCTTAGTATTTCTTTTCTTTCCAGCTACTTCAGTAGGTACTTCGGTTACGGAATAAAGAAACTTTAGCATTTGTCTTCTGGCGTGAAGGCGGGTTGCACTATCTTTTTTAATCGTTTTCTCAACATCGTCAAATACCGTAACCTTTTTGCCATTAACAACTTCTTTTACATTGTTTCCATCTTTATCCTTACGAACTACTTTAGCTTTTACTGTTACTGTTTCAAAATTATCTTTCTCTTTCACAGCTAATGCTATCATGCCTTCAGCGATTCTGCGGATTTCTTTTGCTTTCGCTTCCGTCGTCATAATTTTTCCATTATATAATAAGTTTGTTACCTGATTTCGAAGCAACGCTTTTCTTTGGCTGGAAGTTCTTCCAAGTTTTCTATAGCCTGCCATTTTTTTCCCTCCTTTTACTTCTGTTTTTAGTCATCGCTTACATTAAGTGATAATCCAAGCTCTTTCAGCTTAGCAAGTACTTCTTCCAATGACTTGCGACCCAGATTTCTAACTTTCATCATATCTTCAGAAGTTTTATTTGTTAATTCTTCAACCGTGTTAATTCCGGCTCTTTTTAGACAATTATAAGAACGAACTGATAATTCTAATTCGTCAATATTCATCTCTAAAACTTTTTCTTTTTCGTTATCTTCTTTTTCAACCATAATTTCAGCAGTTTTAGCATTTTCGGACAGATCTATAAATGAATTCAAATGTTCACTTAAAACCTTGGCAGCTAAACTGACCGCTTCATCCGGTGCTAAAGTTCCGTTGGTATATACGTCTAGCGTAAGCTTATCAAAATCTGTTATCTGACCAACACGGGTATTCTCAACAGTTAAATTAACGCGTTCAACAGGAGTGTAGATGGAATCGATAGGAATAACTCCAATCGGTAAATCATCATTCTTGTTTTTATCTGCACTAATATATCCTCTTCCCTTTGTAATGGTTATTTCCATATATAATTTGCTGTCGCTGCCACCGTTTAGTGTTGCAATCGGTAATTCAGGGTTAAGAATCTCAATATCCGGATCAGCCTGGATATCTCCTGCTGTCACAACTCCTTCACCTTCGAATTCGATATAAGCCGTCTTCGGTTCATTTGTCTCACTGGTATTTTTGATTGCTAAACTCTTTAGATTCATGATTATTTCAGTAACATCCTCTTTAACGCCAGGGATCGCACTGAATTCATGAACAACGCCATCAATCTTAACTTGACTGACTGCAGCACCGGGTAAGGATGAAAGCATAATTCTTCTTAAAGAATTACCCAAGGTTGTACCGTATCCTC
>JAATEU010000423.1 GCA_015655565.1 Clostridiales bacterium | reverse complement strand
TGCATGGTCTGCACAGTGCATACGCAGATTTTATGCCTGCTTCCACAATGCTGTTTTACACAGGCATGCAGGATGATGAAGAGAAGGAAACAGGGCAGGTACCGGCGGAAGCAGCCGTACCTGTTAAGCTGAAAGCTTTTGAACGTCCTTCCGTGAAAGGAGCCAGGTTGACTAAAATTGTAATTATTACTAAGCAGTCAAAGTTTGAAGCTTTAAAAGATGCAATGAATGGAATCGGCATAACCGGTATGACCGTAACACAGGTTCTGGGCTGCGGTATGCAGAAGGGTAAAATGGAGTATTACCGTGGAGCGCCGGTGGATACCATGCAGCTCCTGCCAAAGATACAGGTAGAAATTGTTGTGGTAAAGGTTCCTGTTGCCGCCGTAATAGAAACTGCTAAGAAGGTGCTGTATACCGGGCATATTGGAGACGGAAAAATCTTTGTCTACAATGTGGAAAATGTTGTAAAGATAAGGACAGGGGAAGAAGGCTACTATGCGTTGCAGGGAATTGATGAATAAACCGAAGGTTGGATAGGGCAGGTAATACACAGAGAAAGGATTATGCCATGAAAATTGTAATTGCGGATTATAGGGAAACCTTGAACAGGGATCTGGATTATGAAGCGGCAATCGTTAAAAAAATGCTTCCGGAAGCTCAGATTGTCATATACGAATATCATAATGATAAAGAAGAATTTAAACAGGTGATAAAAGATGCGGATGCGGTAAAAACGGCATTTATTATGATGGATCGGGATTTGATTGACAGCGCCGGGAATTTAAAGTGTATCAGTTTTGGTTCTGCCGGGTATAACAATGTGGATTTGCCGTATGCTTCAGAGAAAAAAATTGCCGTACTGGCTGTGCCGGAATATTGTACGGAGGAGGTAGCCGATCATGCCGTTACTCTTATGCTTGCCCTAAATAAAAATCTAAAAATCTATGAAAAGCTGGTTGAAGAAGGAAAATGGAGATACCGGATTGATCGAAAGGTGCATTCTCTGCAAAGCCAGACCTTGGGAATTGTGGGGTTTGGAAAAATCGGACAGGCAGTAGCGAAAAGAGCTCTTGTTTTTGGCATGAACGTAAAGTCGGTAAGTTCCCATTTATCAAAAACAGAAGCAGCAGCCTGCGGCGTGATAAAGGTTGAATTGGAGGAGCTTCTTGAAACCTGTGATATTATTTCCAATCATATGAAGCTGACACCGCAGACGAAAGGATATTTTAATTTTTACCTTTTTTTAAAAATGAAGAAGAAACCGTTATTTATTAATGTCGGCAGAGGAGGAACCGTAGTGGAAAATGATTTGATTAAGGCACTGGACAGGGGATTGATACGGGGTGCAGGATTGGATGTGTTGGAAAAGGAAAATCCGGAGCTTTCCGTTCATCCGCTGGTGGGACGGGAAAATGTCATCATTACGCCTCATGCCGCATTTTATTCGGAGGAGGCAATAAAGAAGCTCCACACCATTTCCACTGAGAATATGATTTATTATTTAAAGGGAGAATATGAAAAAGTTTTCATAGTCAATCATATTTAAAAGCCTGTAAATTTCGGTAAGCGGCAAAAAAAATACTAAAAAACCTGTGAGACAGTGCCGGGGCATTAACATAAGCAAAAGTTCCTGTTATGGACGAAGGGACGCAGACAATTGTACCTGATGCTTAAAGATTTGGTAAATGTCGGTATATTTACCGCAATTTAATTTGTTGTGTTTTTCATCAGCGGAATGAGCGGGTTGATTCCGCTGATGACAGTATTTTACCTGGTACCGCTTGCCGTCTGTGGCGGGATCAACGTTATTTAAATTTGCGAATGCTTTTAAATCTTTTTTATGCCTATTTCTAATGATTCTTTTACACTTTTTATAAAATTATCGTAGGTAGGTTTCTTAGTTACTTTTTCAACAAAGGTTTTACTGGAAAATATTTTTGAAAAATAATCCCACAACTGAAAGGCGCGTGGATTATTTTTACCTATACATACAAGCATGACAAGGTAAACTTCACTTTTATTGTCATCCCATTCAACCCTTTTGGTTGAAACTCCTACGGCCACAAAAGTGTCTGATGAAATTGCTTGAATAGGATGCGGAACAGCAATATATTTACTGAATAGAGTACTGCCTATCTCTTCCCGCTTAATGACCTCATCATATAATGAATCCAGATTAAACTTATTTTTTGATTTTTCGCATAGTGTATATAATATATCTGTTTTATCCTGAGAATCTAAATTGAAAAAAAGATCCTCGCAAAAAATTTGAATGATATTTTCAATGCCGTTAAATCCGTCAATAGAAAGCTTCATGTTAAAATAATCGTAATTATTGGGAAAAGCATTAATATACATAGCTAAACCTTTATTAAAATATTCCCCTTTTTCAGTAGTTAAAAAAATGTCGTAAGTATTTAATAAGTCGTCTGTTATATCAGCTGCATTAATAAAATCAAGAACTGAAATTTTATTTGAAAACCAATTAAGTAAAGTTTGTCTTAAAAGAACTGTCATGCTGTTTTTCATTGATGAGATTACTAAAACACGTTTTGCACTTGTTTTATTATTAAATTCCAGTAGGCTACTGTAAAAATATGTGCTTATTAATGCTATTTCATCATCAGTAATTTTTTGCCCATATTTTTCCTGCAAATGAAAAGCAAAAAAAGTGCCGATATCGTAACCTAAAGGAAATGAATTTCGAATATAATCCAAATTATTATTTTTTAGCTGCATCTTATATTTAATACGTATGCTAAGAGGCATACAGTGTAAAGCCATTGTTATACGCAGATTAATATTGTTTGTAAAATCTATGCCGAAATTATTTTTAATTTCAGTAAAAATATCCAGTATAAATTTGTCCATTTCATTTGAAATGGTTGCAGTGTTTTGGTAGTTACCCTGTCCTTTCAAATATAATGAAAAATAATTTATTTCATCTTCTG
>JAATEU010000442.1 GCA_015655565.1 Clostridiales bacterium | reverse complement strand
CAAATTAACACTTTTTACATGCATGTTTTACTCCCGTCCGCCTGTTTCAGCAGGCATTTGATTCAGGACATGTGAAATGCTGTTTCACATTACTCCCGTCCGCCTGCTTCAGCAGGCATTTAATTCAGGACATGTGAAATGCTGTTTCACATTACTCCCGTCCGCCTGCTTCAGCAGGCATTTAATTCAAGACATGTGAAATTCTTAATTCACATTACTCCCGTCCGCCTGCCTGCTTTAGCAGTTAATGCGTATTCTAACACGTCTTCCATTTTATCAACGTATTTAATATCAATTCCATTCAATATCTCTTCTGTCATTTCTTCAATATCTTTTTGGTTTTGTTTCGGTACCAGAACCAATTTAATTTTTGCGGCTTTGGCAGCAAGTATTTTTTCCTTTAAACCACCGATGGGCAGAACCCTTCCCCGTAAGGTGATTTCACCGGTCATGGCGACATCGGCACGGACCGGTTTATTTATAATCGCCGACAGCATAGCCGTTGCCATGGTAATACCTGCAGAGGGACCATCCTTGGGAACGGCACCTTCCGGTATATGAATATGGATGTCATGAGTTTCAAAATAATCATCCGCAATCCGGTATTTCCTACTTACGGATCGTATATAGCTGATCCCTGCTTTGGCTGATTCTTTCATGACATCACCTAATTGTCCGGTCAGTTCAAACTTACCCCTGCCCGGCATGACATTAACTTCAATTTGCAAAGTGTCTCCGCCGACGCTTGTCCAGGCAAGGCCTCTTACAATACCGATTTCATCTTTTATATTTGCCAACTGAAATGTATATTTCTCTTTTCCTAAATATTTTTTCAGATTTTTGTCATTGACCTTAATCTTAGGTATCCCTTCTATAATAAGCTCTTTTGCTGCTTTCCGGCAAATCTCACTAATCTTTCTTTCTAAGTTACGTACCCCGGCTTCTTTCGTATATCCGGTTATAATCCTGTTTAATGCTTTATCCGATATGGTTAATTGCTTGTCCTTCAGACCATTTTTCCTCATCTGTTTTGCAATTAAGTGTTCCTTGGCAATATGCAATTTCTCATTTTTCGTATAGCTGGTTACCTCAATTAATTCCATTCTGTCAAGTAACGGCCTGGAAATGGTCTGTACGGAATTTGCCGTAGCTATAAATAATACTTCTGATAAATCCACCGGCATCTCAATATAATGATCCACAAATTTATTATTTTGTTCCAAATCCAGGACCTCCAATAAAGCAGAAGAAGTATCTCCTTTATAATCGCTGCCAACCTTATCGATTTCATCCAACAGCATTAAGGGATTTTTAACGCCTGCATTTTTTAATCCGGTCACGATTCTTCCGGGCAAGGCACCCACATAAGTTCTTCTGTGTCCACGGATTTCCGCTTCGTCCCTGACTCCCCCTAAGCTGATTCTGATATATTCTTTATTCAACGCCCTTGCAATGGAACGGGCAACAGAGGTTTTTCCGGTTCCCGGAGGTCCTACCAGACACAGAATCGGACTGTCACCTTTTTGGGTCAAAGTCCGGACTGCAAGGAATTCAAGAATCCTTTCCTTCACTTTCTCAAGTCCGTAATGATCTTCATTTAAAATCTTCTCCGCATTGTTTATATCCGTTTTATCCATACCCGTTTTATCCCAGGGGAGTGCCAATAAGGTTTCAATATAGCCCCTTGACACCGAACTCTCCGATGAGTTTCCGGATAAATTCTTAAAACGTTCAATTTCTTTAATTATTTTCTCTTTTACTTCTTCTTTCGCAATAATGGCTTTTACTGCGTCCATATAGTTATCCGCATCGGTCTGGGTATTAGATTCACCTAGTTCCTCACGAATTAATTTAAGCTGTTCCCTTAAAATATATTCCTTCTGGTTCTTATCTACTTTTTCTTTTACTTTATTTTGTAATTCTTTTTTAATTCTTAGGATATCGATATCTTCTGTAAGAATGACTGTTATTTTCTGATATCGTTCCATCATATCTACTGCTTCAATT
>JAATEU010000278.1 GCA_015655565.1 Clostridiales bacterium | reverse complement strand
CTTAGGAAATACATTAGTAAGAAAAGTATAACACAAATCTGTAGAAATAATAATAAGTTTTTTTCTGTTATTACAAAAATTTTGTTTTATTAGAAAAATCTGTCTCAAAACTTATGAATTTCATTACTTGCGAATGATGCAAGAACAAAAGTGCAAAAGTTTTGAGGCAGATTTAATTATATATTCTTATTAAGTTTTAATTATACTGTTAAGTTTTAGTTATAATGATTAAATACCCATTAGTGGCTTAAATTGATAACGGTAGCTTTTATCCTTGTCATGGCTTCTATGGAATAACGGATTCCCTGTGTGCCAATACCGGATTTTTTTACTCCGAGGAACGGAAAATGATCCGGACCACGTTCTGTTTTATTATTGATCTGTACGGTACCAACTTCAAGCTTGCTGGCCACATGAAAAGCATCACTTAGATTTTCCGTAAAAACAGAACTTTGCAAACCATATTCTGATTGGTTTGCTAACTCAATGGCCTCATCTACACTGTTAACCCGAAGTATTGGCAAAACAGGGCCAAAAGGTTCTTCCCAGGCAACTCTCATTTCTGTAGTTACATAATCAAAAAGGGTGGGATATATCAGGTTACCTTCTCTTTTTCCGCCATAAATTAACCGGGCACCTTTGGCTTTGGCATCTTCAATCAGCTCCCAAACATAATCGGCAGCCTTTGTATTAATCAAAGGAACCACATCAACCTGTTTTTCCAAAGGATTACCTGTCTGTAATTTTTGAATTTCTTCTTTTAAATGAGAAATTAATAAATCTGCAACTTCATTCACAACTAAAATCCTTTTTACAGCGGTACAACGTTGTCCTGAGTAGGAGAAGGCCCCGGCTATGATATTTTTAGCAGCAAAAACCAGATCCGCATCTTTTAAAACGATTGCAGCATCCTTTCCGCCCAGTTCCATAAGCAGGGGAACCATATGTGCTTTTTTAGATATATTTAAACCAACTTCGGTACTGCCGGTAAAATTAATAAAGTTTATATCCGGATGTGTTACAATATAGTCTCCTATTTCATTGCCCCTTCCTGTAACGATATTTAAAACGCCTTCCGGCAGACCAGCTTCTTTAAATATTTCAACTAATTTTATCCCACACAGGCTTCCGGTAGTAGCCGGCTTAAAAATGACAGTATTTCCTGCAATAAGCGCAGGAGCAATTTTAGAAGTGGCAAGATTGATAGGATAATTAAACGGTGAAATTGCAAGTACAACGCCAATAGGCTCCCTTGTTACCACTGCAAACTTTTCTTTATTAAAACCGGAAAAATTATCCCCTTGAATACTCTCTCCATGTATACTTTTTGCTGTATCAGCTGTGAACCGGATAAAATCTGCCGTTCTGGTAATTTCTGAATTAGCACTTTTTCTGTCTTTTCCCACTTCTTTCATTAAAAGAACTGTAAATTCATCCATATGTTCTAATAAAACATTTGCTGCTTTATATAGAATTTCTGCCCTTTCGTTTAACGGTACATCCCTCCAGCTTCGAAATGCTTCCTTTGCCAATTGGATTGCAGTGTCAACTTCCTTTTGCGTTAAAGCATGTACCATCCCAATTACTGTATCCTCCAAGGGTGATTTAATCTGTATATATTCATGTTTATCTTCCATATGTGATAAATCTTCTTCCAATTTATTATTCATCATAATTTATCTCCTTTCATTATATTATTATCATGTGCTCTAATAAAACATTTATGATAAATTAACATATACTAATAATATTAGAAGAATAATTTCCTGTATGTGATTAAGTTACATTCTGATTATGAATTTTTATAAGCAAACGGATTGAATGAATTGTCAGTTACATTTTCTGCTCACTGATAATCCGCTCTAATTCAAGTAAATCGCCTTGTGTCAGGGTTTGATATTTCAGATATTCCGTTAAAAAGGTATTTAATGATCCATTGTAAAATTTATTCAGCAAAGCTTTTGTTTCAATATTCTGGACCGTACGTTTTGAAATTAAAGATTTACATAAAAAGCCGGGTTCTTCCCTCTTAATGGCGCCTTTTTCTATTAAACGTTTAATAACGGTATAGGTTGTATTTTTTTCCCAGCCGATATATTCTTTTATAATTTTAGAGATATCTTTTGCAGCCAAAGCTTTATTTGACCATAATAACTCCATTATATTTAATTCCCCCTCATGTAGACGTATTTCATTCATCCTTGCTCCTATCTGCACGATTATGTATTGCTTTTATGCGTGCTTTACTAATATAAAAATATCTATTAAAAAAATATCTATATGAAATTCATATTAATGAATGTTAAGAAAAAAAATAAACGTTATACTACATGCGTAGAATATAGTATCTGTTCTAAAAATAACAAAAAAATCTATTTTCTTTATCTTGAATTTAATGAAGCAAACTGTCTGCCCTTGGCAGAAATTTTATATAAATGCCGTAAATCGATTAAAAAAATTATAAAATGATAGATAGGGTTATATAATATGTTTATTATTTAGAATCCATTATAAAGGAACAAGCCCAGTATAATCAATGGGTCTACTGCTGTCGAATGATGTTGTTTAATATCAAAGGCTGCAAACTACATGT
>JAATEU010000528.1 GCA_015655565.1 Clostridiales bacterium | reverse complement strand
CAATTAAGACACCTTGGGAAGTATTTTTATATCCAAGCTTTCGGGCTATCATAAGATACCGTATTGCTCATAAATTATATGAAAAAAGGCATTATTTTCTTGCCAGATGGTACTCGCAGAGAACGGTCAGAAAGACCGGGATTGAAATTCACCCCGGGGCAACCATAGGAAAAGGTCTGTTTATTGACCATGGTCACGGAGTTGTGATTGGTGAAACGGCAATTGTCGGGGATAATGTAACTTTATATCAGGGGGTAACCTTAGGCGGTACCGGTAAGGAAAGCGGTAAAAGGCATCCTACCATTGGCAATAATGTGATGATTAGTGCAGGTGCTAAAATATTAGGCTCCTTTACAGTGGGTGAGAATTCCAAAATCGGAGCAGGTTCCGTTGTATTATCCGAGATTCCGCCAAATTCCACCGTTGTGGGTGTACCGGGCCGCGTGGTGAAAAGAGATAATGTGAAAATACCAAGGGAAGATATGGATCAGGTACATCTTCCGGATCCGGTTTATAATGATTTGATAAAGCTGCATCAGGAAAATATAAAATTGACGGAAGAATTAAAGCAGATCTATGACAGATTACAGAAACTGGAAGAGGAATAAAGAAAAAGAAAGGGCAGGCTGGTCCTGGAAGGTTAAACGATGTGAAAATATACAATACGTTAACGAAGAAAAAGGAAGAATTTATCCCTTTGGAGGAAGGCAGGGTACGCATGTATGTATGCGGTCCTACTGTTTATAACTATATTCATATTGGAAATGCAAGACCGGTTATCGTATTCGATACTGTTAGAAGATATTTGGAATACAAAGGATATGAGGTGAATTTTGTTTCAAATTTTACGGATGTGGATGACAAAATTATTAAAAGGGCGAAGGAAGAAGGAGTATCTGCCGGGGAAATATCGGAGAGGTTTATCGAGGAATGCCATAAGGACCTGGACGGCTTAAATGTAAAACCGGCTACCTCCAACCCAAAGGCAACAGAAGAAATTGACGGTATGATCGTAATGATTTCAACTCTGATTCAGAAAGGCCATGCTTACGAGAAAAACGGAACCGTTTATTTTAAGACCAGAAGCTTTGAAGGCTATGGTAAACTATCCAAGAAAAACATTGATAATTTGGAAGCAGGTATCCGGATTACTGTCAGTGATGAAAAGGAAGATCCTGTGGATTTCGTATTATGGAAGCCTAAAAAGGAAGGGGAACCCTATTGGACTTCCCCCTGGAGTGATGGAAGACCGGGCTGGCATATTGAATGTTCCGTTATGAGTAAAAAATATTTAGGAGAACAGATTGATATCCATGCAGGGGGAGAGGACTTAGTTTTCCCCCATCATGAAAATGAAATAGCCCAAAGTGAAGCCTGCAACGGAAAAGAATTTGCGAGGTACTGGATGCACAATGCCTTTTTAAATATAGATAATAAGAAAATGTCGAAATCAGACGGTAACTTTTTTACCGTAAGGGAAATCAGTGAAAAATATCCCCTTCCGGTATTGCGTTTCTTTATGCTGAGTTCACATTACAGAAGCCCTATTAATTTCAGCAGGGACTTAATGGAAGCTTCCAGGAACGGCCTGGAGCGTATATTGACTGCAACGTATAATTTAGGGCATCTTATGGAAGCAGCTGTTAAGAAAGAGCTTACGGAGGAAGAGAAGAACATTCTTGCTGAAATAGACGGGTTAAATGAGAAATATGATTCTGCCATGGAGGATGATTTTAATACTGCAGATGCAATTGCAGCTATCTTTGAAATTGTTAAACTGGCAAATACCAGAATTACGTCTGACAATTCGAAAGAACTGATTCAAAAGGTTTCAGACAGGATTGTTCTTTTAAGTGACATATTAGGCATTCAGGTTAAGAAAAAGGAAGAGTTACTGGATGAGGAAATCGAACAGCTGATTCAGGACCGGCAGAATGCGAGAAAGAAGAAAGACTTTGCTAAAGCAGATGAAATCAGAATCCTTTTATCCGATAAAGGAATCCTTTTGGAAGATACGAGAGAAGGCGTGCGATGGAAAAGAGCGTAGAAAATAATACTTTTGAAAAGAATGATGAGAATAACACTTTAAAAGAGGTTCCGGTACAGGTTAAAGAACCGCTTAATCTGATTCAACATATAAAATCACAGATGGATTTACCGGATACGGATATGAAAACCTATTCTCCCCTTACCCTTGCATTTATCGGTGATGTGGTTTATGATTTAATTATACGTACCTTAATTGTAGAGAATGGAAATGCTCCTGTAAATAAATTACACAAAAAAGTCAGCAATTTGGTGAAAGCTCCTGCGCAGATGGAGCTGTTTCACAAGATCGAGGACAAGCTGACAGAAGATGAATTAGCCATTTATAAGAGGGGACGTAATGCAAAATCCTTTACTTCCGCTAAAAATGCCAGCATTACGGAATACAGGATTGCAACAGGCTTTGAGGCTTTAATTGGATATCTGTACCTGAATAATGAGTTTACGCGGATCCTGGAAATAATAAAATCAGGATTGTAAGAAAACGGCTTCGGTTACAACCTGGGAGCACTGATTAAGAAATGACATTCAAAAGAGGACGT
>JAATEU010000460.1 GCA_015655565.1 Clostridiales bacterium | reverse complement strand
TTCCTGATTCACTAGTCAATCCAATGGCATGATTTGTTGGAAATAATGCATTTACCACTCTTTTAACAGGAGAATAAACACGTCCTTCCTGAGGAATAATCGCCACTCCAAAGTAGATTGGTAAGCTAGTCAATCCACCTCCGATTCCGTAAGCATAAACTTTCATAATACCAGCAAAGAAGCCACCAGATGCTCCACCAAGCAAACCAGCGATCAACGGTTTTTTCAAAGGAATACTTATCCCATATAAAACTGGTTCCGTGATTCCCAACATTGCTGTAATTCCTGTAGATAAAGATGTTTGTTTTAATTTTTTATTATGTGCTTTTAGTGAAACAGCAAAAGCTGCGGCTGCCAAAGCCGTACTTGAAACAAACATACCTGGGGTAACAAAAGTTTCATAGCCATTTGCAAGAAAGATTGGTAGGGCAATTGGTAAAATTGCATGATGCATCCCACACTGGATGCATAGTTAGCGGAAACGACCGGTACTCCGAATAAAGATACCGCATCTTTTCCAGTCAATAATGAAACAATCTCCGGATTCACTAAAAAGGCTCCAACAGCAGCTCCTACAAATGGATTGGCAGAGAAACGTTTAACCGCACTATATCCAACAAATATTGGCATATAATAAAATACGGTATCACCTAAATTATTTAAGATCACATAACTTTGCGATGTTGTTTCTAATAACTTTAACGCAACAAATAAACTTAAAAAAGCTTTCAGCATTCTTGCTCCGATAATGGCAGGTAAGATTGGAGTGAAAATCGACGTGATTGTGTCAAAAAAAGTACTCAGCCAGCCTTTCTTTTCTTGCTTACTTTTAACAGAAGCTGCACTGCGCTTTTTCTGACTTAGTGGTAATTCTTTATATATGTCAGCCACATCAGTACCAACTACCACTTGATATTGTCCGGCTTTATTGGTTGCTCCGGCTACTCCGTCTAATGCTTTCAATTGTTGTTCATTGATTTTACTCTTATTGACAAGATGAAATCTCAATCGCGTCATACAATGAGAACATCCACTATATTTTCTTCTCCGCCTAGTTCTTTAATAATTTCTTGTGCTAATTTTTTGTTATTCATTCTAACAACTTCCCCTTTTACGTTTTTTGATAAAAAGTTTGACCAACTGTAACCATCCAATGTCATGTATTTACTACTATAAATATTCTGAATCGCTTTCATTTTACTTCATCATTTCATCCCTCCTTTTTGTTTCATCCACGATACGCGCAATGTGTATCGTTAAATACAAACACTCATCATTACACTTGCAGTTCTTCATCTACTTCAAGAACCACATTTAGAGCTGATGGAGTTTTCAAGCAATCTCTCACCCCTTCTGAATGTTCACAGTAACTTAACATTAATATCAAACCATGTACACATATGAACGGTATACTTAATTCATAGTATCAAGGTTCTCCACCTTGTTTACTTAATTTTTTTCATAACCGGCCAGTAGGGTAACGGGTAACCTGCTGGCCTCTCCTTTGTTGTGACTTATAAATAATCTGCTTTATTTGCTTCAATATCGTCATTACTATTTATTATATAAGATTGGTGGTATTTCAGTTCATTAATAAGGCTCACATCCGTTTTTCTTTTAAGTTATCAGATTGGAATACATTTTTATCATTTAGCAACTCAACCATATCCGTATCACAAAGCATTGTGGCAACTGTATTAAACCATGTCACTCCAGTTTGACCGAATTCATCTTCATCGCAAAAATCGTTCCCCTTATAAGGCAACTTGTAGCTGATGTCATATTTTATCCATTTCATTCCACATATCGGATACCAGGATTCCCATCATTAATCTTAATCTGGTCACTGTAATAATCCCATTATTGGCTGTCCCTCTCATTTCCGTCTATATAGAAATTAATTATCCTGTCCAAAACTTCATTTACTGACCAATAATCAAACTTTTTAAATAATCCCATGTTAATCTCTTCCCAGGACACTTCTGATTCTGTCCTCTAACTTTTCAAGCGTATAATTTGGTTACACTTTCCGGAAGATAACCTGGTTATGATAATACTCCATTCAAACCTGGTCTTTACAACTTTATCTGCCTCGGCCTAAAATAATTCGTCCCATGACTCTAAGTTTCATACGTCAGCCTCCTTAAGTAGCCATCTTTTGTTGCACTTTACACGCTGGTCTGCAGCCACTTCATCCCCGTATTGACAACCGCCATCTGAATACTTTCATTGCTAAGCCCGGTCACCAAATGCCAGGGAATAAGTATACATTTCCGTGCAAGATAGTTTATATTTGCTAACTTTTCAAAGTTTGTCATATGGCCTCCTTAATAATTCATACAATTTCCATATACTTCCTGGACTTCCACTACTTATATATTACATATTTATTACAAACGTGTTACAATTTATTTGTTCCTAAGAAATAGCTAATTAAAAGGAGGATATCAATTATGTGTTTCAATTTTAGTTCTTGCGATTTTAGTGAATTATGTAGACAATTATTAAAATATTGCGGTTACAGTTCCTGCAACTAATCGCATATCAGATTTCATGGGCTCAACCTACGGGGTGGGCCTTTTTAATCGTATTATTGAAAATTCATCCATAAAAATTCAATCCTCTTCATCCCGCCTTCTGCCTGAGTATGCTTATGTGCTTTATTCTAATCTTCTTAAATAAAAAAACTTTCCTGTATCAACAGAAGCGGTTCCACAATAAAATAATCTGTGTAATGAGATTACCGAATGAATTCGGTTCCATTTACAAACTGTCAGTCAAACGCAGAAAGCCCTGGATGGCAAGAAAAATGTTCGGTGGAAAACTATACCGGAAAAGAGCATATCCGATGTACACCTGCAGGAAAAATGGTTTCATGTACTAGATAGTAAAACCGAGGCAGGCATAAGGGCGGTGCCTATTGTTGACAAGGTTTTTAAATATTACGATTATTGGTTTAATAAAGATGAATTTGAATATTTGTTAAGTACATCAGACGGTGAACATTTCACCTATAGAAATTATTATGATAGTTATTGAGTGCCAATACTAAAGGAATTTGATATAGATCATAAGCCGCATGACACAAGACATACTTGTATTTCATTACTTGCTACTGCTAAAGTTTATTCCACAGAACCGGCGCTGCCGGGATTTTGAATCGGGTCATTGATATGTATATCTCCTCCCTGTCCTATGCCAATACGTTGATATCCGATTGTGCCCGGACATTCAAAACCGGACGCAGGCTTTGGCTGAAAGCTGCGTCCGGCTTTTGGTAAGCAATAGGGGGTTTACCTGGTCATGCTCTCGACGATGGTTTCAACTCCAAGCTTGATACCCAAGGGACCAGCCGACCGCACCGATGCGTCAAGGTAAAACACCTGCCCGTTTTTCACGCAGTTCAGCGACTGCCACACCGAAGAAGCCTGCGTTTCTTCAGACGAATAGAATTGAGTATATTCTTCCCCTTCCTTCATCACGCTCCCGAACAGGAACAAGTAATCCGGGTTCATTTCCGCCAGGCCCTCCAGAGATATGAATTCCTGCGCCTCGGGATAACCCTCAGGCGGCGTCAGTCCAAGGCCGTTTTCGACATCAAACCACACAGGATTATCCGTGGAACCGGTAATCACAAATTCGCCCGGCGTGACATAGCGTTCGAATAAGATCGCCACCGTTTTTCCACTGAATTCGGCCAGCTTTTCTCTTGATTCCGCAATCAGCGCTTCGGTATCAGAAATATATGCCTCCGCCTTTTCCTCTTCGCCGAAGATTTCGGCAAAAGTGCGCAGTTGTTCCTTCCAGTCCGGGATATTGAGCCCCACCACGGGCGCGCTCTGGGAAACCGCCTCATATGTAGTCATATCCAGATGCTCCGGTTCGGCTGTCATCAGAATC
>JAATEU010000101.1 GCA_015655565.1 Clostridiales bacterium | reverse complement strand
TTGTAACTATAATTTCATGTTCCGGATTATATTTCAGCTGATACCTGCGAAATAAATAATTGCATATCTCTGTCTTTAATTCTTTTAAACCTGCATTAGAAGTGTAAAAGGTCCTTCCCTTTTCCAGGGAATAGATGCCTTCCTCCCTGATATGCCACGGTGTATCAAAATCCGGTTCACCAACACCTAAGGATATCGCACCCTTCATTTCACTGACAATATCAAAGAATTTTCTTATGCCGGACGGCTGTATATCCACGACTGTTTTTGATAATGGGTTTCTCACGGCGTAATCAGCATCCTTTCATCCTTTGAATCATGTACTAACGGTAACCCATGTTCCTTATATTTCTTTAATACAAAATGTGTTGCCGTACTTAGGACTGCTTCCAAAGGAGCCAGCTTGATGGATACAAAGTTAGCCACCTCTTTCATGCTTTTTCCTTCAATAATTACAGTTAAATCAAAACCGCCCGACATCAGATAAACGGATTCCACTTCATCAAATTTATAGATTCTCTCCGCTATTTTATCAAAGCCCTGTCCCCGTTGCGGCGTAACTTTTACTTCAATTAAAGCGGTCACCTTCTCGCTTTCCGTCTTATCCCAATTAATCAGGGTCGGATAACCGCATATAATGGTCTCCTCCTCCAGCTGTTTAATAACGGCAGATACTTCTTCCTCTGAGCTTCCCAGCATGGCTGCCAAATCCTTTGCTGTTAATTTACTGTTTTTATCAATGGCAGATAATATTTTTTCTCTCATTTAAACTGCATCCTTTCCATATCTTTTTATTTATTATGTGACTATTATTAATTATTCTTCAAGTCTATAATATACCAGCCTTACGTATTCTTATCAACCATACCAGTATGTAATTAATAATCCTGAGTATATATGCAAAAAAGCTATATCCCTGTAAACAGCTATTTAAAATACCCTATACCATGTTTTTTTCATAATCTGGGATATACTTTATTTTTGCGCATAATCCGGGATATACTTTATTTTTGTGTCTTATCAATTATTCAGTTCTACTTGTATGCCTTACTTACAATGCTTTGTTTCCATATACTTATTTTATATAATTCATCACTCTATTTTATATAATTCATCACTCTTTGGAGGTGATAAAAAACGTTTCTCCTCATTATTTACAACAACCCGGTCATTACCGGCTGTAATACGGCCTATTAAGGCGGCAGGAATGGCGTTTTTCTTAAGTTCATCAACTAACTCATTGGCTCTGTCCGTTACCATAAGCATAACACCGCTTGATATTAATTGATACGGATTTAAATCATAAAATTCACATATCTCAATGGTTTCCTGTTTTATGAGTATTTTCTTTAAATCAACCTCAAGACCCACACCGGAAGCTTCCCCCAATTCCCACAAGGCTCCGAATATACCGCCTTCTGTTACGTCATGCATGGAGGTTACTCCCTTTTTTCTTGCTATTCCCGCTTCCGCCGCTACGGAAATGTATTCCATGAAGTTTTTAGCACCCGCTATAAAATCTCCTGTATATTTACTTAACAGCTCTGTTTCTTTTCTTTTGGCTATAATGGCTGTTCCTTCAAGTCCCGCCCATTTTGTCATAACTATTTCCTGACCGGGAATTACACCCGCTGTTTTAATCATATTTTCTTTCGGCATTTTGCCAACTCCGGTCACGTTGATAACCGGTTGGTTAACTGCTGCCGTTATCTCCGTATGCCCGCCCATTATTTCAATATCCAGGCTCTCACAGACAGCTGCAATTTCTCTCATTATTTCTTTTAATTCAGATTCCCTGCTACCTTCGGGCATTAATATGGTTAACATAATTCCTATTATCTCAGCACCATTAGAAAAAATATCATTTGCCGTTATATGTACTGCAAGGGTTCCAATATCCTTTGTTGCTCCGGTAATGGGATCTGTGGAAATGACAAAAACCTCTTCCTCCCCCAACTCTACAACGCTGCAGTCTTCCCCCACACCCGGGCCTACAAGTACTTCTTTTCTTCTATGTTTAATTTGTTTTAAAATAGACCTTTTTAAAACGGATTCCGATACTTTTCCTATATCCATACTGACTCCTATCAATTACTGAGTGCTTTTATCTGAAAGAAAGCAGGTTTGTTATCTGCCAAATATCAAACCCGCCTTATTAAAACAGCCAAAACGGATATTCCAGGTCCGCTTTGCTTTTTGCTCATTTTCTAAAATTAATCATCCTGGCCTGCATCTGCAGTATTATCTTCAGTCTCATTATCATCAGCATTGTCATCACTTGGTTTATTGCCTTCTGCTGATTCTTCTTTTTGAGTATCTTCCTGTGTATTCTCATTATTTGAATCATCTTCTTTTGTTGGGACATCATCGCTGGGAGGAACTTCCTCTTCCGGTTCTTCTTCTTTTACTTCCATAGTTCCTACCGTAACATATCTTGGAGATGCGTTATAAGCACTTTTGTTCACTCTGGTTCTGCTTACTTCTACACCATTTTCATATACTATCTTATATAATTCCGCTACATAACCGGTATGTGCGGACTGGGTCGTTACCTGATAAGTCGTCGGTTTCGCAGAATCCTTGGTTACAACATCCGCACCCGGTGCTGTTTCATCCAATATCACCGTTTCAAATTTAATGGTTCTTTTACCGGTATCTCTGGTTTCATCGCCCCATATATTAAAAGTAATGGTCCTTCCCGAAGTATAGGCTTCTATCACAATGGGAGATTCCGTATCGTTTTTAAATTTTAAGTCCTTCCAGGTTCCGGCAATTGCTGCGTCCCTTGATAAATCCACATAGCTGATTGTCATGGAATGGGCGGCACGTTCCACCACTTCTAATTCCGACAATAAAACTGCATTGTATAAGGTAGTGGTAACCTGGCATGCTCCTCCGCCTATACTGTCAACAACCTTGCCGTTGGAATAAGCGCCTGCTTCGTAATACCCATTTTCAGATGTAAACGGTGTTAATTTCTCATATGCTGAAAATACATCTCCGGGATAAAGAACCGTATTATCAATTAATCTGGCACCATTGGCTAAATTACCTGCCCGGTCTTCTGATGATGTGGTATAGGTAGTTGAAAAGGCCCCAAGTACCGTATCGCATTTTTCAACCATTTCCCTGGTATATTTCGGTTCGTCGTCTACAACCGTCGCATTTAAAGTGATCTCCTGCTGATTCCAGCCTTCCAGGACGGCTGCCTTAATTGCGGCAGCCGTCTCTTCTGCTTTTACCTTACGGCCGGCGGAATGGTCCGTATACACAAACTTGCCGTTCTCTCTTTTTATCGTGGCGTTAACTGCCGGAATATCATAAAAACTGCATTTTTCTTCAACAAATTTCTTGATTTTATCATCACTGACTTTAAACTCTAAGCGGTAAACTAAATTCGTTTCTTCCGCATCCTTTAATTCTTTGTATCTTTTAATGAGATTACCGGTTTTTCCGATAAGCAAAGCCTCTTCAATATAATTGTTTTCCGCATAATCATAACCAAGATCAGCTAATGTAACGGTTTCTGTATTATCATCAATGTTAACTGTAATTTTCTTGCTTTTTAAATCATCTGCATAAATATCAACTGCTTCTTGGGCCTCATCCGCTGTCATACCGCCAATATGAATGGAATCTATATATACGCCCTGGGTAATCACTTCGTCTTCAGACGCTGCGGATACCTTGAAATTAATAGCCGCAGAAAATAAACAAACTACAAATAGCAGGATAATCATTCGTATAATTTTTTTCTTTCCCATATTCTTCTCCTCCTTTTTACACGCTAAAATTTATTTTAACATAATACTTAGATTAATCAAGAAATATTTTTCTGCAGTTTGACACTTTAATATATATTATGTATATTTATTTTAGCCGGAAATTTTATATTAAATGATTGCACTAAGAACTACCGGTATTATCATGGATAATACGATAATTAAAATAATAACGGTTGAAATAATTTTTCTAAATTTTTTATTTCTGAAATTCATTGTTATCACCTCTTTATTTAAAATTTAACTGAAAGAAAGTCATATTATGCTGCCTGCGACCTCCTGTTCCTTTATATATTGATCCAGCTCTCAGGTTACAAAAGCTAATCATAAAAGCCAAAAGGAGAAAGATGCC
This sequence comes from Clostridiales bacterium, assembly GCA_015655565.1. Lineage (GTDB taxonomy): Bacteria > Bacillota > Clostridia > Lachnospirales > Lachnospiraceae > Anaerocolumna. Next base: position 532 of record JAATEU010000101.1, on the reverse strand, counting down.
TTTCGGTTATTCCAATACGGATTTAAAGTTACAATATGGTACTCCCAATATTACCTTCCTGATACAATGCGATGGAATTTACCCTGTGAGTACAAAACATATACAGATGGGATATCCTATCTGTGTTATCATAATAAACGGAAGGAAGCTGTACAGTCCTTGAATTTGGCGTACAGCGGGGAACTGATATCAGTAAAAACTATATCCTGCCGGCCAATCTATATAAGAATATGAATGTCCCGGAAAGATTGATGATTTAATACTCATAGCAGATTCCTTAAACCCTTTCAAAAGATGCCATACCGGCTTCCCTAAAAGAATTTAAACTGTCTTATTATTTAATATAATACACACATGTTTAGTATAATACAATTATATTAGTTTATTCTGCCTTTTTCCAGAATAATTCTGTCAATTATACGGGAAGCCTCACTCTGGGTTAAAGTATCTACAGATTGTACATATTCTATCTTATGATATTTTACTAAATCTATCAAGTAATTTTTTTGTTTATTTGTGATTGATTGATTTT
>JAATEU010000352.1 GCA_015655565.1 Clostridiales bacterium | reverse complement strand
TTAGGATGGTATAAAGAAAAGTCAACACCATTAGGCATCACTACAATTTTTTCCGGATTAATTCCCAGATATTTCATTATTTCCAGCTTACTAAATTCAGACACTGTTATAATTTTATCTGCTCTGGCACAGGATTTCGCAAGTGCCATATTAAGTAATTGTCTTGTCCTCTTTCGAACGGTTTCCGGATAAGCTTTATAGGCTATATCATGTACGATTGTAATTTTCCTGCCCTTAACCCCAGGGGGAATTACATAATTAAAGAACAGCGTCACATCTGCACTTTTCCCGAAGAATATCGAATAGGGTACGGAAAAAAAGTTCCACATTATCCGATATATTGCATTGTGAAACCATATGCATTTATTAATCTGATAACCTAACCTGCTATATTTATTGACATTTTCTAATTGTTCTTTGGAATATCCAAGTGTAAAACAGTTCAATTGGTATGAATTCTCACTAGACTCAGACATCTGCATTAATATGTTTTCTGCGCACCATCCTATTCCTGTTTTATCACCTTTTATTAACAATTGAGCATCAAATGCTATTTTCACAATGTTTCCCCATTTCTAACCCAAAAGGGACTATTAACTCCAGCATTTTATAATTATAACTTACTTATTTCATATATACAATATAAATTATGACATTTTTCAATAATAATCTGTATTTATGCTATATTTACTTATAATTAACTTTGATAAACATCAAGTACCTTACTTAGCATGCTTTCCATCTGAAAGCATTCTTTTACTCGTTTTCTTGCTTTTCTTCCCATCTCAATTCTTTCTTCTTCATGCTCTACCATCCACTGGATTGCATCCGCCAAAGCTTGTACATCATCCGGGGGCACAGTCAAACCGGTAATATGATCTAAACTTACATAAGGTACACCGCTTGGAAGATCTGTATTAATTACGGGTTTTCCATATGCCATTGCTTCTATTTGAACTAATCCAAATGCTTCACTTTTAAGTATTGAAGGCAGCACAAATACATCACAATCTTCAAATACTTGATTAAGCTCTTGCTCATTTAGGTTTCCGCGAAAATGTATCTTACTTTCTACTCCAAGCATAACAGCTTCTTCTTTTAACTTATTCTCTAATTCCCCGCTTCCAACCAGGGTTAATTCAATTCCTTCAACTTTACCAATAGCTTTTAAAAGTACCTCGCAGCCCTTATAATATACAAGGCGGCCTACAAATAAAAGACTTATTTTATCTTTATGTATCGCAGCCGCTTTCTTAAGATATTGCTCCCCTTTTTGTTCAATGACAGGTTCAACACCGAACGGAATAATTACACACTTATTTCTGTACTTCGGAAGATAATCAGAACCATCAATATGTCCCTGGGTTGCAACAATTATAACATCTGCCCTTTTTAAAAGCCATTCCATGATTGGCCTATACAGTTTCATTAATTTTTTTTGCCTTACTATGTCACTATGCCACCAGATGATTACTTTCCCTTTATAACCTGATAACAAACAAGCCAAATCTCCTAAAGGAAAAGGCATATGAAAATGAAGTACATCTTTATCTTTCGCTAATTTCCGTAACATTCTAAAGAAAGCTAACGATATCGGCATAGAAAATAATACACCCAGGCTGCCTGCACGATAAACTTTTACTCCATTAATTTCTTCCGTAACTGATTTACCACGTTCCCGGCAGACTAATACTTCCATGTCGGTTTTGTCTTTTAATCCTTCCGCTATCTGTTGTACAACCCGTTCAATTCCGCCGGTAACCGGAAAGTATAATTTATTGACTTGTAATATTTTTAATTTATCCATTGCTTCCTCCGACAAGGAACTATGTATTATTAATTCTACTCATTAAGTAAGTTTCCTCACTATTGTAAGGATTTATCATAATAGAAATCACCAAACATTTTTTGAAACACTTTAATATCTTTCTTAATCAGAAATCTTAATATATTATTAAGGCAACTAGTTAATATAGTATTTTTTCCCATCTCTTTCCTTAGCTTCACTACCATCTCACAAGTATCTGCATATTCATCGTCCTGAGGATAAAAATACCCTCTGCTCTCATTCCTGATTAGTTCAACTAAATACTTTGACAAATTATTAATATGCAGCATACTCCTTTTATTGTGATACTCAGGAAATACAGGTGTAAATTCTGAAAGCTTAACCAGCCTTGCATAATTTCCCTTACATCCTTCCCCATAAACCATCGGCGGCCGTACGATTGCTATACGGTACTCTTCATCCTGCAATTTCATAATATCCTTTTCCGCCGCCAGCTTTGATTTCCCGTAAAAAGTTGTTGGATCAGGTATTGTTTCTTTTGTGATACATCCGGTTTGTAAGCTAAATATGGCAGCAGTACTCATAAAAATAAATTGTTTAATATGATTTTCCTTAGCTTTTTCGGCAGCTTCTACCGCAAGCTTATGATTTATATTGTAATAAAGCAGCTCCATATAATTGGTTTCTTTTATATGTACAACAGCGGCAAGATGCAATACAACATCATAGGAAGAAAAATCCACCTGCCTCCAGGAACCATCTAAAGCACTGACTAAATTTACAGAAATATCCGCCCCATTCATTTGTGACACGTATTCTTTAAATTTCCGGCCGATATAACTATTGGCACCGATTATAAGAACTTTTTTCATAGATTATCGACCTCCGGTGTACCCTCTTTCAATCCGTCACGCCTTATAACACACCCTACCGTTTTTATGATACACTTTACATCAAACAGGAAACTCATTCTTGTTATGTATTCTCCATCCAGTCTTGCTTTTAAACGGATCGGCAATTCATCTCTGCCATTAACCTGTGCCCAGCCTGTTAAGCCCGGGCGCACGGCATTTGCGCCGTATTTGTCCCGCTGCTTTATCAAATTATACTGATTCCATAAAGCAGGCCTGGGTCCTACCATGGACATATCTCCTTTTATTATGTTAAATAACTGCGGAAGTTCATCCAAACTTGTCTTTCTTAAAAGCTTCCCAATGGGCGTAATATATTGCTCCGGATTCTTGAGGAGATGAGTCGGTACATCACTTGGCGTATCTATCCGCATGGTTCGGAATTTTAAAATATAAAATTCACATTTATTCCTTCCTATCCTTCTTTGGCGGAAGAAAACCGGGCCTTTCGAGGTAATTTTTATCAGAAGCATAAGCAGGATAATCATCCATGATAATATTATTATACTTATGAATGTAATTATAACATCACATATTCGTTTAAAATATTTATTATACATATCCACATTCCCCAATCTTTCTTCGTTAATATCATTATAATTAATATACCGCATTAATACAAGCTATTTTGCAATGTTTCATTGATTTGTCATATTTTAACTTATTATGTTTTCCTGCGCTTATCCTGATTATATTTTAATTTCCATATTTAAAGCTAATACTTTTTTATAGAATTTTCCTTCCTGATTGTCATACGGAAAGTCCGTATGAAACCTATATTATGAATATTATAATACATTACGCATTCAATAGTATAAATCAAAATTTCCGGGTAACAATTCTTCCTTCGTTTGTCCCAACTTTTTTATTTTATTAATATTACTTGTAAATACTTTAAATTCATATTAAAATGTATGAATGAGACTACCAATTAATAAATTTATTAAGGAGATAAGTATGAAAACAAAAGCTTCACATTACAATAGAAAATTATCACACACTTCATCTAACTCAGAATTTTATTCACCACGGAATAATAGGCTTTATCTACTTCCAATCATATTCATTACAGCCATACTACCCTTTATTACGCGGTTTTATGAATATGACCCGGGCTTATCCGGTTTCAAATGGTTTGCGGATAGTAAATCCTGGTTTGATGCGTTCTTATATTACAAGCAAATATTTTTTATTATCATTTGTTCCGTCATGTTATTAATAACATTTTATAAAATATTCCATGATAAAATAACTGTAAAATTTTCACCGGTATTGCTGCCGATATTCATATATGGCCTGCTTGCACTGCTCTCAACTTTATTTTCAGATTATCCTTCTTTCGGCTTTACCGGAATTTACGAACAATTTGAATCCATATTTGTTATCCTGGGATATTGCATAGCGGTATTTTATGCCTTCCTATTTGTACAGTCAGAAGAAGATATCCGGTTTATTTTTCATTATTTATTAATCAGTGTATTGATAATGGGGCTGTTAGGATTATCCCAGGCTATCGGACATGATTTTATCGGCACCGACCTAGGAAAGGCTCTTGTCCTGCCAAGTAAATATTGGGGAGAATTAGGTTTGAATTTTAACTTTGGACCTAACCGGGTATATTTAACACTGTATAATCCCAACTATGTGGGTGTATATGTTGCATTAATCGCTCCGATCCTTACCGGATTATTATTTACAGAAAAAAACAGGAACAAAATTATCCTTTATATTGCAGCATTGGCCGGATTGCTGGTAAGCCTTATCGGCTCCCAGTCTAAAACCAGTTTCATCAGCCTTTTCTTTGCTTTGATTTTAACAGTTGTTTTCTTTCGGAAATACATATTTCGTAAATCTAAGATAATGATTTCTGTCATTAGTGTTGGAACAGCAGCTGTTATAATTCTCGGTGCTATTAATTTTACTGCAATAACAAGTACCATGAACAATATACTAAATGTTTCAAAAACAGATCCGGCTCTCACTAATATAATAACAGAAGACATGCTTACCATAACTTATAAAGAAAATGATATGAAAGTTAATATAAATACGGAAGATAACAATATTGCTATACTAATTGCTGATGCAGACAATAACATAATACCGTATACCATTAACAGTGAAACCAATGAACTTCTCATTAGTGATCCACGTTTTGCTGATATTCAGGTAACCCCAACCAATTACAATAATACGTTATGCTTAAAAATTAATATTGATGATAAAGATTGGATCTTTACAAATCAGTTAGGTGATAATTCCTTCTATTTCTTAAACAACAAAGGTAAATTCGATAAAATCGTTACAGCTGATTCTGCTCTTTTTACAGGATATGAGAAGTTTGCATCCGGAAGGGGTTATATATGGTCCCGGACCATTCCCCTGTTAAAAGATTATATTTTACTCGGTTCAGGCGCCGACACCTTTGCCCTTGCTTTCCCTCAGCAGGATTACGTTAATCAGTATAATTCCGGCTTTGACGAACAATTAATAACAAGACCCCATAATCTTTTTTTGCAAATGGGTATCCAATACGGGGTTCTTTCCCTTATTGCCTTCTTATTGTTTTATGGAATGTATTTTATCTCCAGTATAAAATTATTTTGGAAGGGAACTTTTACTGATTTTTATCATCAGGCAGGTGTTTCCATTTTCATCGGTACTGTTGCTTATATGATAGCCGGTATTGCAAATGATTCTACGATTACCGTAGCGCCGGTATTCTGGGTATTAATCGGTATTGGAGTTACTATCAATTATAGAATAAAGAATATCGCTAAGAAAGAAGCCTAGTACTCTGTTAATCTTAAACTTACCTGACGGCTTACTCGTCTGCTGCACTGTCTTTTCTCCGCTCTGCAAGGCGGAGGATTGAGACAGAGTAACAGAGTAAGCTCCTCAGATTGATAACATCACAGCAAACAGAAAAATAAATTGTATTAAAATACCGGTTGTCGAAACGACGAAACACTAATGCAATAGATTAAACAATAGAAAGGCGGAGAATTATGTTTACCTTTAATCAGGATACAAAAACTAAAGATTTAGGAGGCGGTGTTACCCGAAAAGTACTTTCCTACAGTCCGAATCTAATGGCATGTGAATTAACCTTTGAAAAGGGCTCAGTCGGGGCACTTCACTCTCATCCCCATGAACAGATTGGATATGTGATTTCCGGTTCTTTTGAAGTGAAAGAAGAAGGTCAGGAAAAACGTGTATTATCTGCCGGGGATACTTATTATATCGCACCAAACGTGAAACATGGCGTTGTGGCATTGGAAAAGTCTATTTTACTGGATGTATTTACTCCTATGCGTAAAGATTTTGTGGAATAATGATATTATACACGAAAAACAATATCATAAGTGTTAACTTTAATCCGTAATTATCTGATATACCCTAATAATCTATATCCTGATAATTAATTAGTAAAAAATTTTAATCATAAGCACTTATTTTTAACCTGGAAATAACCGGGTATTGAGTAAATATTCTAATTATCTTTAATTAATTAAAATGCCATATACAATAATCATAATAACCTTTCATAAGGCTCCACTATCGATTAATGTATATGGCACTTATTATATAATCTATCTCAGTCAATATCTGATACTGTTTTTTAATCAATTTCTGCTTTTTTAACCAATTCCTGCTTCTTTAATCAATTCCTGCTTTTTTAAATCAATTCCTATTTTGTCTTCTCGTCATAACTTACACTGACTTCTTCTATACCGCCTTGTGCAATAATCTTCCCTTGTTCCAATAAAATCGCTTTGTTACAGATCTTTTGAACCTGTGGCAGAGAATGGGATACAAATAATACCGTAATTCCTTTATCAAACATAGTTTGAATCTTAGCCTCACACTTTTTCTTAAATTTGGCATCTCCAACGGCCAGAACCTCATCCAAAATTAATATATCCGGTTCCACTATGGTAGCAATAGCAAAGCCAAGCCTTGATTTCATACCGGAGGAATAATTCTTAAGGGGTACTTTTATAAATTTACCAAGTTCCGAGAATTCAATAATCTCATTGTATTTTTCCGTTATAAATTCCCTTGAATATCCCAGGACGGCCCCATATAGATAAATGTTTTCCTCACCGGTATATTCCGGTTCAAAGCCGGCACCAAGCTCCAGCAGCGGGGCAATTTTCCCTTTTACGGAAACAGAACCTTCCGTCGGTTTTAAAACGCCTGCAATAATTTTCAGTAATGTACTTTTTCCGGCACCATTTAAGCCTAAGATACCTAAACGGTCACCTTTATTTACTTTAATGGTTACATTTTTTAATGCCCAGAACTCGTTATATTTTAATTCTTTTTTTAGTAATTTTATAAAATACTCTTTTAAATTATCTACCTTTTGGGAAGACAGATTAAACCGCATACTTACATGTTTCACTTCAACAACCGCTTTTCCCATAGTATGCCTCCTTTTTTACTTTTAAAAAACTTAATACTTAGCAAATTTACGCCTTGAATCTAATGCCATATAGGCGGGAAACTACCTTAACGGATAACTAATTATACATGCAGGATAAATTCGTCTTGTTTCTTAAGGAACATAAAGACTCCGATAGCCAGAAAACCAAAGCTGTACGCCAGTGATATGGACAATGCTTTTAGATCCAAAAACGATCCAAATATAGAATTTCTGAAATTTACAACAATGGAATAAAGCGGATTAATTTCCAGCAGCCACCCATAACCGGCCTCCACAATTCTAGCCGGTTTATAAAAGATGGCGGAGGTATACATAACCATCATCAGGGCAACAGACCAGATATATTCCAGGTCACGGAAGAACACGGACAAAGTCGCCAGAATCAAACCGATTCCATATGCCATAACCGGCAGCAAAACCAAAGGAATAATAGCCTGGAATAAATAAATAGTTGGGCGTACTTTTAATACAATACTGACTAGTACCAGTATAATCAAAGAAATCAAAAATATAATATAATCTGTAAGTATACTTGATAAAGGATACATATACTTGGGTACATATACCTTCTTTATCATACCGCTATGTGTACGGATTGATTTCATCGCTATCTTGGTACTGTTGGAAAAGAAAGAATATAACAATCTTCCCGATAGGATATAAACAGGAAACTGCCTGTCTTTATTCCCAAACAGGGCTCCAAATACAATGGTTAATACAATCATGGTCAGTAATGGCTCTATTAATGTCCATAAAATACCCAGATAAGACCGTCTATATTTTAAAGTGATGCCCTTTTTAACCAGCTCACCTAATAAAAATCGATATTTTGTAAAGTTACTAATATATTTTTTCAATTTGCACCCATGCCTTTCAATTACCTTGACCTGGTCAAAGCAGATATTTCGAGTCCGCTGCCACTACCCGGCTCTATCCTAATACGCAGCTTTGCTG
>JAATEU010000269.1 GCA_015655565.1 Clostridiales bacterium | reverse complement strand
CGGTAAGAGCTAACTTTATTGAATGATGGATTTAACCTATCAAGGAAGTTCCCCGCCTAAGAGGCGGGGGAATTGATTGAACCTCCGGGACGGAAGTATTTTTCCGTCCCGGAGGTCTATATATGCCGTAAAATTTTAACTTACTGTTAATATTGTAATATCAGCCTGAACAGGTATATTTGCAAAAACAACCTCAGCGCCTGTTTGATTTTCCAATGTTACCGTAACAGGGCTGTCAGATACCGTTATAAAGGCATTACCATTCACCTGTCCGGTTACAATTGGTGAATTGCCCTGTGAAACGGTGCTGCCGTCAACAAGTACTGCAAATACCATATTAACAGGTCCGCCTGAACCGTCTGTTGTAACCCACCAATTAATATAGTAATTTCCGGTTCCCGAAATGGTAAACTCCCCTGTAACGGCATTATAACTAATGTTTTCAGCACGGTCGTTAATTATGGTGTCAAAAATGACGTTTTCCCCATCAGCAATTAATGTACCTGGACTTTCCTGAACCTGTGCATGGACTCCTGCCAGATTGCCGGTAGTTCCAGAGGAATAAGTGAGGACCAGCTGGGGTTCATATGCATCGCCGATGGGTTTACCGCCAAATTGTATGGAAGTTGTTCCGTCAGGATTGGTCAGTGCAATACCGTAATTTGGAAAGGTTCCATTCAGCCATTGATTTATCGGAGCAGTGACATCAATCTCAATATACTGAAGAACTTCATCAGCTGAAATATCAGCGGTAGACGCCGTCGGAACATAAGGTGGCCTTGTAGTGTAGGTTACCGTATTAATATCAAAATCCGAGGTTACCCTATTTACCGCAATAGGGCTGGGTGAAACACCTGTTTTAGCGAAAACAAACAAACGGAGTATGGCACTGTCTACTGATTCAACAGGCAGGGACGGTAAGTCAAATTTCAGAAAACTGATGCTGTCCTGATAATCCGGGCCAGTTCCAACTACTGTAATGGCACTAAATGAAAGGTTAATATCTGCCAATGCACTTGAAACAAAGGTAGTTCCTGTAGTTAGCAGGGTTTGAGCAGCCACAGTATCACCTCCTTTTTCTGATAAATGCATTTTGTGGTCTTATGGTACTGGCTTATATAATGAAAACACATTATATTATATTCATTTTAATTGAAATGGTTCCCACAAAGTGGAACACCCAACCCGGCACAAGCATTTTTTCAAACTGCAATAATTAAGACCCGCCGCCCAGGGCAGAGTTCTGTTTTAATCAAAAAAATATCTTCCTGATAAGAAGATATCTGGTTCTTATCAGGAAGATGGGACTGCTTGGAACAATTAATTATTTTGCTGTGGCTGCGGCATAATTTTTGGCAACCTCTTTCCAGTCAAGAATATCAAAGAAGGCTTTGACATAATCTATACGAAGATTTTTATATTTTAAGTAATATGCATGTTCCCAAACATCAATACCAAGAATTGGTGTCCATTTACCCCGGCTTTCCATCAGGGGATTATCCTGGTTCGGGCTTGAGGTTACTGTTAAGTAACCATTCTTATTAGCGGATAACCATGCCCATCCTGAGCCAAATCTTGCGGCAGCAGATGCGGATAACTTCTCTTTCAGAGTTTCATAATCCCCAAAATCTTTTTCAATCTGTTTTGCAAGTTCCCCGTCAGGTTTCCCTCCGCCGTCAGGTGAGAGTATGGAAAAATAAAGATTATGATTATAGTATCCGCCGCCATTATTCGTAAGGGCGGCTTTCAGTGCCTCATCTGAGACCTCCGAAAGATTAGTAAAGATTTCTTCAATTGATTTACCTGTAAATTCCGGTGTTTTTTCAAGTGCAGCATTAAAATTTGCAGTATAAGTGGCATGATGTTTTGTATAATGAGTAATCATTGTAAGCTCGTCTATGGATGGCTCAAGGGCGTTAAAACTATATTTAAGTTCAATTTGTTTATACATATAGGTCACTCCTTTTTTTTACTTTTAAATGGTGGTTGCTGAGTTATTTATATTATACTATAAATATCTGAAAAAAGAAATACATTTATTGAAATTAATTATCTATTAAAAATAAAATTATAAAGAAAAAAATAATAATGTAAAATAATGAAAATAATCAGATTATTACAAAGGAAAACATAAATTTCAGTTGTATCTCAACCTGAAGAATAATGATTACTCTTAGACAAAAAACAGTTATTTCTTAGAAAAGCAGGAAATAAAAAATGAATGGTTGATATTTTCCTGATTTTCTGTTAGGATATACAATGAAGAAAATTTTTGAAATTAATGCTTTATTAAATTTAAGAAGTGTTGGTTTATAAGCTTTGCTATTCCAATTTCGCAATAACATAAATATATCTATTTGAAGGGAGAATTTTTTATGACAGAAAACAAGAAGTTGCAAGAATGGGTAAAAGAAATGGCAGATATGTGCCAGCCAGATGATATATACTGGTGTGACGGTTCAGAAGAAGAAAACGAACGTCTGCTGGAATCAATGGTTAAATCGGGTATGTCCGTCCCTTTAAAGAAGCGTCCCGGCTGCTATTTATTCAGAAGCCATCCTTCCGATGTAGCACGCGTTGAGGATAGAACCTTTATAGCTTCCAAGACGAAAGAGGAAGCAGGACCGACCAATAACTGGGTTGATCCCGACGAACTTAAGGCAACTATGAAAGAGCTGTACAAGGGATGCATGAAGGGAAGAACGATGTATGTTATTCCGTTTTCCATGGGTCCCATCGGTTCCCCAATTTCCAAGATTGGGATTGAATTAACCGATAGTCCTTATGTTGTTGTGAACATGCGTATCATGACACGTATGGGCAACAAGGTTCTTGAATCTCTTGGCAGCGGCGAATTTGTTCCTTGTCTGCATTCAGTAGGGGCACCTCTTGAAAAGGGACAGGAAGATGTGGCTTGGCCATGTGCGCCGATTGAAAAGAAATACATCAGCCACTTCCCGGAGGAAAGACTAATCTGGTCTTATGGTTCAGGATATGGCGGAAATGCTCTATTAGGTAAAAAATGCTTTGCACTTCGTATTGCATCTGTATTAGCCCGTGATGAAGGCTGGCTGGCTGAACATATGCTCATTCTCCGGATTACCGATCCAAATGGAAATAAGAAATATATAACCGGTGCTTTCCCCAGCGCTTGTGGAAAGACAAATCTGGCAATGCTTGTTCCAACTATCCCCGGCTGGAAGGTTGAGACAATCGGTGATGACATTGCATGGATGAAGTTCGGAAAAGACGGACGTCTGTATGCAATTAATCCGGAAGCAGGTTTCTTTGGAGTGGCTCCTGGAACATCTTATGATTCCAATCCGAATGCTATGCGCAGCGCAGAGACAAATACCATTTTTACAAATGTTGCATTAACGGATGACGGAGATGTATGGTGGGAAGGAATCGGCACACCTGCTCCGGATCATTTGGTTGACTGGAAAGGCAATGATTGGACTCCGGCTTCCAAAAACCCGGCAGCTCATCCAAATGCACGTTTTACTGCTCCTGCAGGGCAGTGCCCGGCAATCGCACCTGAGTGGGAAGATCCTGCCGGAGTTCCTATTTCCGCAATTTTAATAGGCGGACGCCGTCCAAGTACAATTCCATTGGTTCATGAGAGCTTTGACTGGAAGCATGGTGTATTTCTGGGATCAATTATGGGCTCTGAAATTACTGCCGCCACTATATCCGATAACATAGGACAGGTTCGCCGTGATCCGTTTGCAATGCTTCCGTTCTTTGGTTACAATGTGTGTGATTATTTACAGCATTGGCTGAACATCGGAGAAAAAACCAGTGCAGATAAATTACCTAAAATTTTCTATGTTAACTGGTTCCGTAAGGATAAAGACGGCAAATGGTTATGGCCCGGTTTTGGTGAAAACAGCCGTGTTCTTAAGTGGATAGTTGAAAGGGTATCCGGTGAAGGTAAGGCTGTTAAAGCGCCTATCGGCTACATGCCTACATCCGATGCACTTGAACTTACCGGCCTTAATGTAAGCGAGGATGATATGAAGGAATTGCTTAAGGTTGATAAGGAGGAATGGATAAAGGAAGCTGTTTCTATCAGGGAACACTATGCTAATTACGAAGATAAGCTTCCAAAGGAACTGGTTTCTCAGCTTGATGCCCTTGAAAGCAGATTAAAAGCGCAAGCTTAACATTATAATATGAATATCAATCGGCATATAGGTTACATTTATTAAATGTTTCTTATATGCCGTTTTTTTCTAACAGCATTTATAAGAAATTGAATGTTGCAAACATATTAGGCTTATGTTCTATGAAATTTCTTCTTATTTTATTGTTATTATAAAGCGTTATATGGTTAATGTGGGTTTTGAAGAACCGGAATGGAATGAAGTGCAAGGGAAATAAATAGTTAATAAGAAAACATAAAAAGTGAATTCAAGGAGGAAGGTAATGGATTTTGATATGCTGCACCTGCAGAACAAATCGTAATGATCATGGAAAGAATTTATGGATATGGTATGACAACGACATCAGGAGGGAACTTATCCATCAGGGACAGGGCCGGTAATATATGGATATCACCGGCCGGAATTGATAAAGGGGAATTAGCCTTAAATGATATTGTATGTGTAAAACCTGACGGAACTATAATAGGAAATCATAAGCCTTCCAGTGAATTTCCATTTCATCAGCTGATTTATCAATGCAGACCGGATCTGAAAGCTGTGCTGCATGCACATCCTCCTGCGCTGGTTGCTTTCAGCATTGTCAGAAAGATTCCGGATACCCATCTGATTCCAAACATTAAATTAATCTGCGGAGGCGTAGGGATAGCAGATTATGGTCTGCCGGGCAGTAAAGAATTGGGTGAACGTATTGCCGATGTATTCAAACAGGGAATTAATACGGTTATTCTTGAGAACCATGGGATTGTTGTCGGCGCAACCGATTTGTTTGAAGCTTTTATGGCTTTTGAAACCCTGGATTTTAGCGCCAGATTGGAAACAGATGCATATAAAATTGGTACGCCGGTAATATTGACGAACGATGCCGTCGAATTATCCAGAAGAAAAAACCATACGGACCTTAAGGATTACCAAAGTGATTATTATAGCCCTGATGAATTGAAAGCCCGAAGAGAAATGTGCAAACTGATTCACAGAGCATATGACCAGCAATTGTTTACAAGTACACAAGGTACATTTTCCCAAAGGCTGGATAAGGACTCATTTATTATAACTCCTTACCATGTTGACAGAAAATATATAGAGGTAAGGGATATCGTCAAGATTCAAAACGGATGTAAGGAAGCCGGTAAAACGCCAAGCCGGTCGGTGTTGATGCACCAGTCCATTTATAATAAACATCCCCATGTAAATTCTATAATTATCGCACATCCGCCAAGCATTATGGCTTTTGCGGTTACCGACGCGGCATTTGATTCAAGGACTATTCCGGAAAGCTATATACTTCTAAGAAATATTCCGAAGCTTCCGTTTGGGGCTACCTTTATACAACCGGAAGAAACGGCAGAAGTTTTTCTTCCGTCAACACCGATTGCCATGGTTAAGAATGATTGTGTGGTTGTGACCGGAAGCAGCCTGCTGAACGCCTTTGACCGGTTAGAGGTACTCGAATACAGTGCAAAGGCTGTAATTTTCTCGAAAAGCATCGGCAGTATTGTGAATATCGACGATGCCGCCATAAAAGAGATTGAAAGGGCTTTTAAACTGTAATTACAGTTTTTGATACCACTTTTACACCCGCAGGGGATTAGTTTAAGTAACAATCAAAAATTCGTAGATTCGCCATAAGCAATATCATGAGTAAGATATACCACTTCATAAGGAGAATCAGGATCGTTCATCCGATAGAGTAATTGTCTGACTAAGCGTTTCCCGAGAGAGCGGGTATCAACCTGTACTGTAGTGAGGTAATTGGCTAAATCTCCATATTCCGTACTGCCGTCATAACCGGATACAGCAATATCTTTGGGTACCTGAATTTTATGTTCATTTAAATATTGCAGCAAAAAGTTAGCTACAAAATCACTTACGCAGACAAAAGCTTCAGGCATCTTTTCTAATCCGCTTAAAAATTGGTTAATTTCTTCCTTATAAGTATGGATACCAATATTTCCTGTCAAGCAATATTTCGGATTAATCGGCAGACGACTCTGTGTCATAGCAGATACAAAGCCTTCGTATCTGTCCTGATTCGTTCGGGCATAATCTGTTGCACCAATAAAACCAATTTCCGTACGTCCCTTTTGTATAATGGTATTAGTTATTTTACGAATACTGTTATGTCCTTCTAATAATACTAAATCACCGGTTAAGGTGTCCTCCGGTATAGAAGTAACAATATCCAAAAAAACTTTTGGTATTTTTAAGTCGTTGAGCATGTGTAACAAAGTTACATCGTAAACATTGAGCATAATCATACCCTGTACAGTACCGTTTGACAAAACGGCTGGCAGGGTATAAGGCTCCATGTACTTAGTAGGAAGATATGTGTACATCAGATTCACATTATCTTTTGCCAGTTCCTTTGCAATACAATGAATAATATTCATCCAGAACATAGAAGAATCCGGACGAGATACAACAACCGAGACAGTCTGAATATCTGTTTCGATATTTTCAACGGGTTGTTCTTTTGCTAAGGGCTGTATGGAACTAAGATAACCCATTTCTTGTGCCTTGGCTATAATTTGCTGGCGTAAGGGTTCTGAAACCCCGGGATAGTCATTGAAAACTTTCCAAACAGTTACTCTGGATACATTAAGGACGTCTGCTAAATCCTGCATCGTTACTTTTCTCATAAT
>JAATEU010000218.1 GCA_015655565.1 Clostridiales bacterium | reverse complement strand
TTCGTATATTCGCTCTTACGGTCATTTTCAATCACCTGTTTTATATCATCCGCCATCTGATTCAGTTTTGACGCAATGAATGCAAATTCATCATCATTCCTTATTTCAATCCTGGTATCAAAATTGCCGGCTGAAATTTCCGATATTCCACCGGCTATTTTCTCCAGATAAATACCGAACTTCCTGGTAAGTAATAAGAAATAGGTTGTAAACAATACCACACCTACGATTAAAACGATGCTTACAATAACAAAAATAAAGCCTTTCCCCGGCGGCTGCATGCCTTGCCCTGCCATATTATTATTCTGGATATTGTCAATGGAGTAGCGGTTCAGTGCCGCCCCGTTATCCAAAAGGTTATTATTTAAACTGTTCCCTATTTCCCCTGAATCAATAAGCTTCTTTTCATTATTATTAAGTACATGATATACTAAATATATTCCAAAAAATAAGACCGCTTCCGATAAAATAGTATATACCAAACTAAGCAGGCTATATAACACGATTTCAAAACGGAAGCTTTTAAATATATTATTTTTCAATTTTATATCCAACTCCCCAAACTGTTTTTATGATTTGTGCATTACGGGAATCCATCTCTATCTTCTCCCGCAATCTGCGGATATGAACCATAACCGTATTATTGGCTTCATACATCTTTTCGTTCCATACTCTTTCAAATATTTCATCTGTGCTGAATACCCTGCCGGGATTCGTAGCCAGTAAATATAATATATCAAATTCAATTGGAGTTAATTTTACTTCTTTTTCATATGCAATGACACGGTGGTCTTCTTTATTAATAACTAAATGATTGACAACAATTTCTTTATCAATTCTGTCCTCATGGGAATTGGGATTAAATTTCGTATACCTTCTAAGCTGGGATTTTACACGGGCAGTTAATTCCAAAGGATTAAACGGTTTTATCACATAATCGTCAGCGCCGGTGCTTAAGCCGATTATTTTATCCAGATCCGCGGACTTGGCACTTAACATAATGATGGGAATAGTACTGGTATTCCGAATGGATTTACACATATTTAATCCATCGGTGCCCGGCATCATAATATCCAGAATAATTAATTTAATATCTTCCTTTTCCAATATATCAAAGCCTTCTTTGGCACTAAAAGCCTTGAATACCTCATATCCGTCACTGACTAAATGTATTTCAACAAGTTCGGCAATTTCCCTGTCATCATCAACTACCAATATGCCGGTCTGCTCCATAATCCGATTCCATCCTTTCCGCGCATTCCTTTCCGCGTATTTTTATTATACCTGCTTTATTAGGCTTGCTTTGGCGCCGCCTGACTCCACATTTTCATGAAAAGATTATGAAAATAGCTAGCGGGAGACAGCGGCCGAACAGTTACATAAAAGGGACTTATATTCTGATAATTCTTTACTGCTATAACCAATTTCATACTAGCATATATACATTTAAAAGTCTTTACTTTTTTCTTAAGAAACCATGCCGATTTTATATCAGGATTCTTACATTTACTGGCTTGTTATACAAAAATACCCCCACAAAATCCAGGATTTCAGGAGGTTTTTAAATGAGCAGCACTATAAGCCGAGTTCTGTATTAAATGATCATCTATCTTTGCCACATGTTACCATAATGGCTCGTTTGTCTTAATAATGGCATTTGCCCAGGCAGATGCCTTATCCTGACAAACCGCGACCTACCCTAAAGCACGGCGGGCAACCGTATTGCTTTAAATTCGGTCTTGCTTCGAGTGGGGTTTACATATGCCCTGTTTGTTACCAGACAGGCGGTGGTCTCTTACTCCGCCATTCCAACCTTACCTGCATACTGCAAAACAATACAGGCGGTATATTTCTGTTGCACTATCCTTAGAGTCGCCTCTACCGGACGTTATCCGGCACTCTGCCCTATGAAGCTCGGACTTTCCTCACCTAAGGCCTTTCGGCAGCCGATAGGCGCGATCATCTGTGCTACTCACAGAATAATATTTTAACATGAAATGGCTTGAAAGTAAATACTACGAATCCAGGAAATTTTTTCTATCTATTTAAAAAATCATTTTCACTGTGAATCGGAAAGAATCCGTTTCGTTTCTTATACTTTGGTAACCGTGCCAATATCAAAAGTGCTTGCTGTCTGACGAATGGGTTGGCACAACCCATAAGGAGTTCAAGCAATTCTGATATGTTCTAAACGATTACCAAAGTATTAGAAACGCCGGATTCTTTCTCTGAACAGTAAATACACCGGAGGCTGCCACGGGATTTTACAATCCCCAGGGGCAAAGCGTCACTTACTTATATTACTTAATAATTCTCATACTTTAAAACAGCTTCCCCCCACGAATTCCTTGAGAATGGAATTCTGCGGCACAGCCTCACTGCTGACACCCAGAAAATAGTCCAGAAATTTCAGCAGGCGTTTTGCCTCCACATATTCCTCCGCTTCCCTCTCAATGCCAAATAAAACCGGTTCCGCATATTGCTTTAAGATAGCCAGTTCATAAATCAGGGCGGAATTAAACATAACATCCGCATCCTCCTGATAAGGAAAAATATACGCTTCCTCTCCCCGTCTGACCGATGGCCACATACTAATGGTTTTCTGACCCGAAGCACCTCTCGTCCTTGCATCCCGGACCATTCTCCGCAGAAGCCTTAAATCCGTGGTAGGAATTCTGTTATGCTCATCAATATTAAGGGAAGTCAAAGCACTGATATATATTTTGAATTTACTCTCGCGGGGGAGGCTGTAGGAAAGCTTATCATTTAAACCATGTATGCCTTCAATTACAAGAATGTCATTGGAAATTAAGGTCTTGTAATTACCCTTGTATTCTCTGCGTCCTGTTTTAAAATTAAAGCCTGGCAGTTCTATTGTTTTACCCTGCAATAAATCTGTCATATCCCTGTTAAAGGTTTCAAGGTCAATGGCATAAAGGGATTCATAATTCGGTTTTCCTTCATCGTCCGTTGGCGTTTTATCTCTTTCCACAAAATAATCGTCTACCGCTATGGGGTGCGGATTTAAGCCATGGGTTTTTAACTGTATGGATAAGCGGTGGGAAAATGTTGTTTTACCCGAAGAGGAGGGACCGGCTATCATTACAAATTTCTTGCCCGAAACCTTAATCTGTTCCGCAATTTCTCCGATCTTCATCTCCTGTAATGCTTCCTGTGTAAGAATTAAATCATTTATCTTCCCCTCCACTATGGCATCGTTAAGGGCCCCTACCGTATCAATCTCCATAGTCTGTGTCCAGCGGTTCGATTCCTTTAAAGTATGGAACAGCTTATCCTGCGGTTTAAAGGGCTCCAATACACTGGGATTCTTTTTATTGGGAAGCAGCAGCATAATTCCTTCATCATACAAAAAGATATCGAAATACTTTAGCATACCGGTACTGGGAGGCATATAACCGTAATAGTAATCCTCAAAGCCTTCTAAATTATAGATATTGGTTTTGGATACACGGCGGTAACGTAATAACCGTTCCTTATCGTACATTCCGTATCGGTTAAACAATTCCATTGCATCATCCGTACCAATGGATTTTTTAGAAATAGGGAGGTCCTTGTCAATAAGGGCCTGCATTTTCTCCTTAATCACCCTGCATTGTTCTTCCGTTACAGGTTCCCTTGTATCCGTCTGGCAATAGAGGCCGTTTCCGATTGAATACTCAATAGATATTTTACGGATATTCCGGGAACCTATTATGCCGTAAACCGCCTTTAACATTACTAATGTCAAACCG
>JAATEU010000058.1 GCA_015655565.1 Clostridiales bacterium | reverse complement strand
TTCCTGATTTTTTCAATTATGTCTTTGCCTTTCTCTGTATTCACCAGTAATAATGATACTCCCATATCATCCTGAAAGGCTTTCTCTGAATTTTCAATCCCCCAGAAATCGGCCAGGGTTATATCCGATACTCTGTGATAAGAGGCATAAACACATTGATGGCAGGAGGGTCTGATACTTAAATGAGAAAAGAATAGAATGTAATAGGGATCCTCCTGCATGTTTTTTAAATATTGGGATTGACTAAACTCCACCTTTAAAGAAGTATTTCTCCATCCCGTATCTTTACTTCGAAAGGTAATATCTTTAATTTTATCCCGGTGCTTTTTCTCCAGATATGCTTTATAATCTTCCCAGATCCTGGGACTGGGGACACCATGACAGGCAATATCACATAAAATTAAATTAGGATATTCCTTCCTGCCAAGATAGCTTTTCAGTCCTCCGTTCTGGCAGGGAGTACCCGTAAACAGCACAGGTTTACCGTTTTCAAGAGCTGACTTTATATCTTTAAAAATAGTTCCCAGTTCACTTTGCACATACTTGGAGCCTCTCATTTTATTTCTTTGTTCCTTATCCGACGCTTTACTATGTATTACTTCAAAACTGTCGTTAAAAACCGCCCCGTAAACAACACCGTCATGCTTTAGTACATAGTCGGAAATTGCAGTAAAGGCCCCTCCCGAAGAACTCTTTTCCCGGATTTCCTCATCGGGATGTTTAAACGCATAGATCTCCTGATCCTTTGGTATCTTATCCCCATATTCCTTCTTATGGAAAGGGCAAACTCTTAAACAGGCTCCACATTCCACACAGGAGCCGGCATCTGTTACAGGATACAAAAAACCTTCCTCATCTGCTTTCATGGTAATCGCATTGTACGGACAGACATTCATACAGGCCGTACAGCCGCAGCAATTTCCTTTTTCCTCATATAAACGAATCATATTATCTCCCATAGCTATCCTACCGTAAACCCGTGCCAGTTTTCATTCTCTTAATTCCTTACACTTTTCAATCCAGCATGCCTTTTAAGTATTCCATGGAATCAGCCCGCAATTCCTCCAATTTCTGATTAACCCTTTGAAAATTAATATCGGTACTGCTGTATTCAAAGCCGCCATAATCATTTTTACCATGACCGTTTTTGACTTGCCGGATTAAGCGTTTTTCTAATCCAAAGGTCTTTAAAATATGTTCAATCCTGGAGCCCATGGCTCCCCTTATTCTTTCTTCTGCAATTTCCACATAAAAGTTCACATTGAAATTTATGGAAAAGACTGCTCCATGAAAAGAATTCGTTACAACATATTTCGCATTTTGCAATTCCAAAAGCCACTCCACCGGTCCCACATCTGTCCTGCATTCTTCCTCGGTCTTATAAGGAAATGGCTTATTTAACAACCGGATACGGCAATTCACTTTTTGGGATAATACCTTGGCAAACCTTAAAAGTTTTTCCGAATATTCAAGCATATATACCACAATGACGTCATCCGTTTTCTGCTTTTTGCCGATCAGGTCAAACCATTCCTCTTTTCTTAGTAACAAGGTGGGATCCAAAACGACTTTTGCCTCCCTGTGAATCAGCCGCCTGATTAAGTCTGCACCGGCAGCTTCCCTTACAGCAAGATATTTAAAATCTGAAAGTAATGATTTATAATCCCCCGCATACTTATCCGGAATATTCTTTATTCCGAAACTGGCCGCATAACTGCCCTTCTTTTCCTTATTATCCACAAAGCCAAGTAAATAGTTCCTGTCCAAAATGATTCTGCCGCAATTCCAGACCTGGTCACTGCCGGATATAAACAAATCATATTCCCTGTTTAATTCTTTTACCGTATTACTATGAACGGGACGGCTAAGTGACAATTGTCTGCGAAAGCCTTCAAACTTTCCTGCAACCGCTTTATTATTAAAAAATATGGTTGTCAAAACCATATTTATAAATTCCATATTGGAATATCCCTGATGGTCCGGAGTACCTTTTAACAGACATTTTATTTTGTTTTCCTGCCACAATAACACATCCCTGAAGTTTTTTCTGTCATAATCAATAATATCACACTGACATCCAAGGCTCCGGATTGATTTCTGCAATGCATATGCCTGCAATACCGCACCATAATTATTAACCTTGTGAAATGTAATAATTCCAGCCTTCATCCTTACCACCAAACCTATTCTTAATATGATTATGCACAGGTATCCTTATCTTCGGCCGTAACGATTCAGCCGCACCGTCTAAAAGTCACCTTGGGTTTTTACTGAAATCCCTGCCCATATGATTGGAGTTCTCTGATTTAGAATACAGCTTCACTAATCCTTTTGCAATCGCACCGGGCCAGAACCTGCAAAACATTTCAAAATCCTCCTTCGAACGAACTTTGTCCCCAATAATGGCCGTTGTTGCCGACTCCTCATGGATCCTATGATAAGTTAAAGTCTTATTGCAATAGATAAATTCCCCTTTTAATCTGGACAGCCTTTCCCAGGCCTGCCAATCTTCATCGGAACGGTACCCTGCCCGGAATATGGTATCAGGAAGATTTTCTTTATGAAAAGCTACGGAAGGACAACAGACCGGACAGCCAAAAGATAATATCCTCCTTCTTGCAAACCTGCTTTTTTGCAGTGCCCTGAATGTAAGGGGCAGCAACATGAGCCTTTTTATATTTAACATGGTATTACTCTTAATAACGGCACCCTTCCGAATCTCCGCATAATCCGTAAAAGCAATTAAAGGATGTCTGGCCCGTTTCATTTCTCTTACTATTTCTTCCGTATAATACCGCGAATACAAATCATCCTGATGGGCAATGGTCATATATTTTGTTTTTGCCTGCCTGTATGCATAATTCCAGTCCTGAACAATCCCTTTTTCACCGAAATTAATCCGGCATACCAAACCATACTTTTGAGCAAGATTACTGATATGCCTATTTGGTGTTGAAGTAATAACAATCACCTCTGATTCTACCGTCTGCCTCAATAAAGACTGAATACACTTTTCAAGAAACGGACTTTCCTTATATGCACAAATAACAAAGGTATGCTCACTAACTATATCCAAAATAAATTCTCCTTTTATAACTGAGTACTCTCAGAAACTCCAGAAACTGCTTGTACTGATATTTCAGATGCTGTCAGAAAATGGTCTCATCCTATATTCAGCATCTAAAATATCTTCACTCCTCCGGTTTCTTTCCAAGAGTACTCTTATTCTCAAGTTCCCTGATTCTCTTTTCCAATAAGGCATTATCCTGAACCAAACGCTTTATATTATCACTTTGTTTTGAAACAATTGAGGTAATGGATATTAATATAATTAGAATAAAAAATATACTGATTGCAAACAATCCGTTAACCGGTGTTTTAATATCCACAACATGAATAAACCATTTTAGAAGTTCAGGAAAAACAATCAATATTCCCATAATGATTCCGGCAAATATCCATAATAAAGTATACTTTAAGAATAGCGTTTTCCTCTTTAAAAATGCAAATATGAGCAAAAAATACAACGTCAGTCCAATGGCAAAATATAACCGAAGCGCTGGTGAAATCATATGTAAAAACCTCCCGTTCAGAATTTAAGACGATAAGTAAAGATTGCTATAGAAACTTTTATCATATAATAAACGGTTTTCCAGGATTGGATGGAACTGCTGCCGGATTCCCGCTCGTGCATAATAACCGGTACTTCTATTATTCTTGCTTTGTTAAAAGCAGCCGCAATAATAGCTTCCGGTTCCGGGTAATCCGGGGAATATTCCTGGGAATAAATTTTAATGAACTTCTTATTAACGGCACGGAATCCGCTGGTTACGTCTTTTACTTTTGTACCGCTGCATATTTTAATCAAAAAGCTTAAAAAATTAATTCCCATCCTTCGCAATCTGGACGACTGAAATCCCTGCTTTCGCATAAACCGCGAACCGATTACAATATCCGCTTCATCATCAAGAATGGGCCGGATGATATTGCCTAAGTATTTTGCATCATGCTGTCCGTCACCGTCCATTTGTATGGCAATATCATAATCATGCTCCAAGGCATACAGGTACCCGGCCTGGACCCCGCCTCCGATACCAAGGTTTATAGGTAAGGATATATAATTAAAACCTTTTT
>JAATEU010000618.1 GCA_015655565.1 Clostridiales bacterium | reverse complement strand
TATAAAAAACATATTCAACAGCAACATAGAGCTGTTAGGTCATATTGATAAAGTTATATACCATTTCAGAATGCAGAATTATGATACTGCTTTAAGAACTGTAGCAGTTGTAATTAACCGGCTAAGTTCATTAGTAGAACCGCTCCTGTCCAATACTTCCTATTTTAAAACTGGCGGACAGTCAATAGATGTAGAATCAATTACGGGTATACTGACCAGATTATTAGAGGCACAGGAGAATAAGGACTATATATTGCTGGCGGATCTGTATGAAATTCAATTAATTCCTTTCCTTGTTAATCTGCAGGAGACAATTATAAGTAAAGAAGAATTTGCTTTTGACGAAGCTCAGTATAGAGCGAATATAAAGGCAATTGGGAAAAAAGACTCAAAACTGGGTGCTTATCTTAATTCAATGCCCAATCCGCTGGGATTATTAAAAAAAGGTTATGCCGTAGAATACACCTCTTGCGGACTGATGACGCTTGCCATTGAAAATAATGGAAAAATATATTATATGCATAGTAATAATAGAGTCCTTAATGAAGCATTTACACTAGCACATTCCTGGTATTCGGAAGAGAAGGCGGAATATATTATATATGGACTGGGTTTAGGATATCATATAGAAGAATTGCAGGCATTGGATAGTAATATTAGTGTGGAAGTATATGAGAGTGACAGTAATGTAATTCAGCTTGCCTGTGCATTTACAGATATTGGCCGTATTATAAACCGCCCGAATATTAAATTATTATTTGATCCTGACTTCATACATCTGATGAGAAGAATTGGGGATATGGATAGTAAAACAGAATTTGTCCTCCACTATCCATCCGTAAGAAATATCAGAAAACTGCCTATAAAAGAACGGCTTGAAAATTATTTTATTCAATATAGTTCGGTTAAAAATCAACTTCATTTATTAAATGGTAATTTTAATGAAAATATTATGAATTATGATGGTGTTGTGGATGAATTGAAAGAGGGCTTCACAGACAGGGACTTATATATTATTGCTGCGGGACCATCCTTAGACAAGAATTTTATGCAATTAAAAAAAGTAGGGAAGCAGGGTATCCTTTTGGCGACAGGTACTGTATTCCGTAAACTTATGAAAGCCGGGATTACGCCGGATTATGTGATTGTAACGGATGCTAATCCCAGGGTATATGCACAGATATCGGGATTAGAGGATAGCGGGATTCCCATGCTTTTTCTGTCCACGGCTTATAAAGATTTTGCGCGGAATTACAAGGGGAAAAAATATATTATATATCAAAAAGATTATCATAAGGCGGAAGAATATGCAAAAAGAACCGGAGCAGTACTTTATAAAACAGGTGGTTCCGTCAGTACCACTGCATTGGACATCGGCATAAATTTTAACTGTAAGCGAATTATATTCCTTGGACTTGATTTGGCATATACCGACAATTACATGCATGCGGCAGGAACTTCCGGAAGGGAACTAACGGATACAGAAGAACTTAGACAGGTGGAAGATATTCATGGTAATTATATCTATGCCGGCAAAAGCCTGGATATCTACCGGCAGTGGATTGAAAGCCGTATCAAAGATGTACAGGAAACCGAATTCATAAATGCCACGGAAGGGGGAGCTAAAATAAAAGGAATGACAGTATGCAACTTAGCAGATATTATAACAGAGACGTATATTATAAAAGAGAGCTTATAATTATTTAGTCTCATAAAACTTAAGATAGGAGTTCCCAGAGTGTCTCCCTCTGAAAACCCCTAATAAAAATTACAGAGAATTAAGCATATAATTTTAGATTCTATTACCATAAGAACAGATTACCTTAGGCATGTATCCTTTTTTACACTCAATTCATATAGAAAAAATAAGAATTGCTAGAAATTTTCTATGCAATTAGTATAGCACGACATGATCCATTATACAATATTGGTAAAACGACAATTTTCAATCTATTATTATGTTGAATCTGCATACAAAATATGACATATTTTTATAAAATTTTTAAATTTATTCTCGTGGATTTTAACAAATAAATAAAAATTTATTGACAAATTTAATAATGATTTAAAGTCAAATAATATGATATATTAATTTTTTATGTAAAACTTTGGTTAAGGAGAATAAATAGAATGATTACAATCAGTGCCTGTTTAATTGTTAAAAATGAAGAAAAAGTTCTTTCCAGATGCCTGGAATCTTTGAAGGATATGGTGGATGAAATAATTATCATTGATACAGGTTCGGTTGACGGGACAAAAGAAATTGCAAATATTTATACCAGTAAAATATATGACTTTGAATGGATTGATGATTTTGCAGCTGCAAGAAATTATTCCTTTTCCAAAGCAATTATGGATTACATTTATGTTGCTGATGCAGATGAAGTTATTGATGAAGAGAACCGCAAAAAATTCAGGAATCTGAAGCATGCCCTATTGCCTGAGATTGAAATTGTCCAGATGAAATATACCAATCAGCTTCAATATAATACAACTTAT
>JAATEU010000612.1 GCA_015655565.1 Clostridiales bacterium | reverse complement strand
TTTTATTATTTTAACATTCAAAAATATTAGGGATATGGTAAATTTTAATCATAAAATGAGTATATACGTATCTGGTTTCGAATAATTTGATAAAAACATATTGACAAATTAACAATAAAATTATAATATATAATAAATAATTACCAATATTAATACAAAAACATAACCAAAACATTGCAAAGTGTTATTAATTTTATTTATATTTAGAGGAGAAAATGGATTGATAAAAGCGCTGGTATTTTTAAGCAACAAAATGGAAATTACATATTTAAGACAAGGGTAGATTATATAAGGAGGATAACCCATTGACAACAGTAAAAATGATATTGATTGATATTCAGATACTGCCTGAAACTATGACAGATGGTTATAAACCGCGGTGGAATGCGGGAATGCCGATACATCTAATAAAAACTCTGTGCAAGATGCATTTATGAATAAGAAAATAATCTTAAATCAGCAAGAGTATGTGAAAACCTGGGAAAGGAGGAGAAAAAGTGTGTTTTGCTTAGAGTTTTCCTTCGGAGAGTAAAAAACATAGCCGTCCGAAAAAATTATTTTGAAGAGGAGCATATTGCTTACATGTATGCAGGGCACAGCGGTCAGACTGGCAAAAACCGTATTACGGGCTGAAATAAAGGGTGTATGGGCGGTATTCATTTCCTCCGTTGGTGGGAATGCAATAGCAAATACTATTAATGAAAGCAAAATTGTAAAGTGAAAGGGGTATTACTATGAAGAAATTTTTAGCGTTATTTATGGTATTAACATTAACGGTAAGTCTGGCAGCGTGTGGTACAAATAAAGATACAAACATATCGACGTCTGATGCATCAAAAGAAACGGAAACGGAGGGAACAGCAGGTGAAGAAGCAGCAACAGAAGAAACTGCGAATGATTCCGACATCCGGGTCGGCGTTATATTAAAAACGTTGTCCAGTGAATACTGGGGATATGTTGCAGCCGGTGTAAAAGCTGCCGGAGAAGATTTAGGTGTTACGGTGGATTTACAGGGACCTGCTTCGGAAACTGCATATGATGAACAAAACAATATGATTGAGACAATGATTTCCTCACCGGATCTTGATGCATTTGTTATTGCTCCCTTACAACCGGATTCTGTAGTTTCCGTGTTGGGGGACACCACGATTCCCGTATTATTTGTTGATACGGATGCACCCTATGATAAGAAGGTAACTTATATTGGTACCGGCAATTATGATGCGGCTTACCTGGGCGGCGAATATGCTGCCAAGAAAGCCGGAGAAGGCGCAAAGGCGGTAATTATCGGCGGCGTACAAGGCAATACAACAAGCGACGACCGTGAAGAAGGGTACCGGGACGCAATGGAAGCCAATGGTATAACGGTGGAAGCGGTACAATATGCAGATGGTCTGGCTGATAAAGCTTCAAGTATTATGGAAAATCTTTTAACAAGTTTAAATAACGATATTGATGTTGTTTTATGCCATAGTGATGAAACAGCTTCGGGTGTATCCAGGGCAGTGCAGCAGGCAGGTTTAAACGACATCATTATCGTCGGTTTTGACGGTACCCAGGCCGGTGTACAAAATGTTATTGATGGTAATTTTGCAGTTGAGGTTGCTCAGTCACCATATAACATGGGCTATATGGCAGTAGAAAAAGCTGTTGCCACAACAAAGGGAGAAACTGTGGATAAAAGTATTGATAGTGGTGCTACTATAATCACTTCAGAGAATGCACAGGCGTATCTGGATGAATTAAAAACTGTTCTGGGAGAGTAATCTTCAAGCAGTAGAATGCATATAAAGCATTTACTCCTGCTCTTAGGCGGGTACGGCACCCGCTTAAGAGGCGGGAGATTTCCCTGACAGGTTAAAAAGATAATTATGGCAGCCGCGTGTATGAAATCCAGGAGGTAATACCGGAATTCTACTGTGCAAATCGGTGAGAATGAAAAGAAAAGGTGATAGACGATGAGTGATTATGTAGTAGAATTGAGAAATGTCACAAAGCGGTTTCCAGGCGTTGTTGCTCTTCACGATATGTCGTTGCAAATAAAACCAGGAGAAATACTTGGGTTAATCGGTGAGAATGGAGCGGGTAAATCCACACTGATTAAAGTGCTTACGGGAGTTCATTCAGCGGACGAAGGTGAAATATATGTTGATGGAGCCAGGCAGAATATAAAATCTCCCAATGATGCCAAAAGTGCAGGAATTGCTTGTGTATATCAGGAATTAAATATAGTGAAGTCACTTTCAATTACAGACAATATCTTTATTAACAAAATGATACATAAAAAGAAAAGTAAATTTCTAGATTATAAAGCCATGCATAATAAGGCGCATGAGGTTATGCTTTCCCTTGGACAGGATGTGGATGAGAAAAAACCCTGTGGAAATTTCGGCATGGGTATTCTGCAGATGGTTGAAATAGCCAAGGCTGTACTGATTGACGCTAAATTAATTATCATGGA
Source organism: Clostridiales bacterium (assembly GCA_015655565.1). Lineage (GTDB taxonomy): Bacteria > Bacillota > Clostridia > Lachnospirales > Lachnospiraceae > Anaerocolumna. The sequence goes on along the minus strand of JAATEU010000612.1, from coordinate 7,997 downwards.
TGAACCTACCTCAAGTCTTGGTGAAAAAGAAGTTGAGCAATTAATGAATACCATTCGTTCCTTGAAAGCCAGGGGAGTTTCCATTCTGTTTATCTCCCATAAATTGGAGGAATTATTTGAATTATGTGACAGAGTAACCGTAATGCGTGACGGAGAGCATATCATTACGGACGATATTGATAATATGAATAATGAAAAGTTAATCACGGCTATGGTAGGACGGACCCTTGATAATCAGTACCCGAAGGTTACGGTTAAAAGAGGAAGGGAAGCACTCAGGGTTGAAAATTTAAATTCCGCAGGAGTTCTTCATGATATCAGTTTTACCGCACACCATGGTGAAATACTCGGAATAGCAGGGCTGGTAGGTGCTGGCCGAACAGAGACATGTCAGGCCATTTTTGGAGCATTTCCGGTGGATGGCGGCAACCTGTATATAGATGGGAAAAGAGCTGTTATTAAGTCTCCAAAGGATGCGGTAAAGAATAAAATCGCATTGCTGACGGAGGACAGGAAGGGCCAGGGGCTGGTATTATCCCAAGGAATCGACACCAATCTTGTACTTGCAGATTTACAAAGATTTTCAAAAGGGCCCTGGCTCAATAAGGTAAAGATAAAAGATGCCGGTAATAAAAATATAGACGATTTAAAAATCAAAACCCCCGGTTTAAAAACCATAGCAGGCCAGCTATCCGGCGGCAATCAGCAGAAAGTGGTAATCGGAAAATGGATTAATACCAATGCGGACATCTATCTTTTTGACGAACCGACAAGAGGTATTGATGTCGGAGCCAAAGTAGAAGTGTACAATATTATGAATAAGCTGGTAGCGGACGGTAAATGTGTCATTATGGTTTCTTCGGAATTACCGGAAGTATTGGGAATGAGTGATAGAGTTATTATCATGCGTGAAGGCAGAATTATGGGTGAAATTGAACGGGAAACGGAAAGGTTCTCACAAGAGGTCGTTATGAAGGCTGCATGGGGAGGAAAAATATAATGGAAAAATCGTTAAATATGAAGAAAATTCTCGGAAAATTAGGTCCATTACTTGCATTGCTTGTTTTATCGATTATTTTATCAGTTGCCAGTCCTAATTTCTTAACAATCAATAATATTATGAACATATTAAGGCAGACTGGGGTAAATGGATTAATTGCATCGGGCATGCTGGTAGTTTTAATCACTGCAGGTATTGATTTATCAGTAGGAGCCAATGCGGTTCTGTGTGCATGTGTTATGGGAATGCTGTCGGATAAGTTTGGAATCGCCAATCCGGTTGTTTTGTTAGGTGCATGTATCCTCACGGGAGTTGGAGTGGGCTGTATTAATGGACTTCTTCTGACCAAACTGCATTTACCCCATCCTTTTGTATCCACTCTGGGTATGAAAAACGTGCTTTGCGGCCTGGCATTGTTTGTGGTTTCAACTAAGACAATCAGCGGTTTTCCAAATTCCGTCACGTGGCTTGGATCTGCTAATGTTTTTAAAAACGGCAGTTTTTCCGGAATTCCGGTGGCATTTTTAGCAATGCTGTTGTTGTTTGTATGTTTTCATTTATTATTAAATTATACAGCGTTGGGAAGAACAATTTATTGTGTGGGCGGTAATCCGGAAGCAACGAGACTTTCGGGAATTAATGCGGATAATGTATTGATCTTTGTATATTCACTGTCAGGCTTTGTGTGTGCAATTGCAGGTATTGTAATCGTAGGACGTTCCGGCGTTGCCAATCCCGTCTCTGCCATCTCTCCGTATGATACCGATGCGATTGCAGCATGTATCATTGGCGGAGCATCCTTTATGGGCGGAAAGGGAACCATCTGGGGAACCTTAATCGGAGCCTTGATTATATCCATTATCAGAAATCGACTTACTCTTTTAAATGCAGCAAGTGATGTACAATATATGGTGATTGGCTTTGTAATTATTGCAGCGGTATTCATTGATGTTACCCGTCATAGAATGGAAGCAAAAGCAAGAAGACTGGAAGGTAAATAAATCCGTGAAGTTGATGCTTTAAAACAAGGGTTAGGAATTAAATGAAAAAAACAGAAGGTGAAAGGATGGATTCAGATGATCAAAATTGGTATTATTGGTGCCGGCAGAATCGGTAAAGTACATGGAGAAGGGGTTACCTATGGTGTAAAAAATGCAGTTGTAACCGCCATTGCCGATCCGTACCTGAAGGAAGAAATAACGGAGTGGGCAACGGGATTAGGAATTAAAGCCTGTTATAAAGACTATCGTAACATTTTAGAAGACCCTGAGATTGATGCGGTTATGATTTGTTCTTCTACCGATACCCATGCAGATATTTCTATAGAAGCGATTCGAGCGGGGAAACATGTTTTTTGTGAAAAACCAATATCCCAAGACCTGAATAAAATCAAAGAAGTTATGGAAGAGCTGAAGAAATCAAATGTGAAATTTCAGGTAGGCTTCAATAGAAGATTCGACCATAATTTCCAGGCAGTAAAAAATGCGGTGGAGGTCGGAAAAGTAGGAGATATCCATCTGATACGTATCACAGCCCGTGATCCCCAGGCACCGCCGATTGAATATGTAAAGAGTTCGGGAGGAATGTTCCTGGATATGACGATTCACGATTTTGACATGGCATGTTTTCTGTCCGGCAGTCAGGTAACGGAGGTTTATGCAGCAGGAGCGGCTCTGGTGAATCCGGACATTGCGGGTGTGGGAGACATTGATACGGCGGTTATTACCATGAAGATGGCAAATGGAGCACTTGCGGTAATTGATAATTCAAGGCAGGCTGTTTACGGATATGATCAAAGGGCGGAAGTATTTGGCTCTAAGGGCCAGATTGCCGTAGGCAACGATGCTCTTTCTACAGCAATACTCAGTACAGCCGATGGTGTAACAGGAGAAAAACCATTGTACTTTTTCCTTGAGCGTTATATGCAGTCCTTTTCAAGGGAGGTATCTGAATTTACGGATGCAATTGAGAAGGACGCGGAAGTTCCTGTGGATATTGAGGCAGGATTGCAGCCGATTCTAATTGCAGTTGCAGCAAAGAAATCTTTAGATGAGAACCGTCCGGTAAAAATCTCGGAAATAATATTCTAAATAGAGGAGCAATAGGATATGTTAGATAAAAGCAAAGTAAAATTAGGAATCGCCCCGATTGCATGGACCAATGATGATATGCCGGATTTGGGCAAAGAAAATACCTTTGAGCAATGCGTAAGTGAAATGGCTTTGGCTGGCTTTACCGGCTCTGAGATTGGCAATAAATATCCTAAAGATGTTGATACACTGAAAAAAGCCCTGGATTTAAGAGGAATGCAGATATGTAATTGCTGGTTTTCTTCCTTTTTAACTACCAGGCCGTACGAAGAAACAGAAGCGGAATTTATCAGGCAGGCAGATTTTTTAAAGGCTATGGGAGCAAAAGTAATTGGTGTTGCGGAACAGGGACATAGTATTCAAGGACTTGAGAAAGCAGTTTTTGATGAGAAGCATGTTATGAACGACGAAGAATGGGAGAAACTCTCTGCAGGCCTTGACAAACTGGGAAGAATTGCAAAAGAGAAGGGTTTGTCGCTGACCTATCATCATCACATGGGAACTGTTGTGCAGACGGAAGAAGAGGTGGATCGCTTTATGAAGAGCACAGAGCCGGAATATGTAAGCCTTCTTTTTGATACGGGACATTTCGCTTACAGTGGAGTGGATCCATTAACAATAGTGAAGAAATATATACATCGCATTAAGCACGTTCATCTGAAAGATATAAGACCTGAAGTTGTAAAAAAAGTAAGAGAGGAACACCTGAGCTTTTTACAGGGAGTGCGTCTTGGGACATTTACAATACCGGGGGATGGATGTATTGATTTTGAACCTATTTTCAAAATGCTGGAAGAAGCGGATTATAAGGGCTATATGTTAGTGGAGGCAGAACAGGATCCGGCTCTTGCCAATCCATTGGAGTATGCAATCAGAGCAAGAAAGTATATTGCGGAAAAGACAGGTTTATAGTATTTAACCTATTAAGGAAGTCCCCCGCCTCATAGGCGGGGCTGGACTTACTTGTTTCGGCGGGAGCAGTGCTCCTGCTGAAACAGCAGCAAAGCTGCGTGATAGGTTATGAGCAAGTAGCGGCAGCGGATTGCGAATATCCGCTTTGATCCTATCAAGGAAGTCCCCCGCCTTATAGGCGGGGGTTTGACAAGGCAGTTCTTAGAAATGTGGTTAAGGTTATGGAAAATTAGATTTCTGTAACCTTAATTTCAATTAAGGGGTGAACGTACAAATGAGAAGCATTAAATTAAAACTAATATTTAGTTCCTGTGTCTTAATTATAATATCATCCGTAACAATAGGGGCTGCCACAATGGTGATATCAGGTAATTTCATTACAGGGGATACAAAATCGTTATTGGTTACATTGGCAAAGCAAGGCGCAGCCGTAACAGAGAGCCGGATGGAAACCCAGAGACGGACGTTGGAAACCCTTGCGGCGCTGACACAGATTCAAAGCATGGATCTGGAAGTTCAAAAACCCATACTTCAAAATCAATTGGAATCTTCCGGTTTTACTGATATTGGTGCAATGAACTTAAAAGGTAAAGTTTTTTATTCCAATGGCCTGATGATTCAATTATCGGAAAGCGATACCGCAAGAAAGGCTTTAGAGGGTGATAAAGAAGCACATAATTTTGCCTTCAATGAACAATCGCGAAAAGTTGATTTAATGTATGCTATGCCTGTTGAAAAAGACGGCGGAGTGGTAGGAGCTTTGGTAGGGCGCAGGGATGGCAATGCCTTAAGCGAGATTATTGATGATATGGGGTATGGGAAAGAAGGCGGCGCCTTTATTATAAATGCAAAGGGAACGGTGATAGCCAGCCCTGACAGGGAATTGGTATTAAACCAGTATAATCCTGTCCAGGCGGCAGCGGAAGATAAAAGCCTGGAGCCGGTTGCTTTAGCATATCAGAAAATGTTAGAAGAAAAAGAAGGAATTATTGAACTCACAAGCGGCGTGTGGAGGGAATTTTATGGATTTACAACAATACAGGGTACAGATTGGATTATGGTTTTTACTGCCAGCAAAGAGGAAGTCTTATCAGCCATTCCGACACTGCGGAATATGTCTGTACTTATCATTATAATAACTTTGCTGGTTAGTATTATTATTACTTATTTTGTTGGAAATTCCATCGCATCACCTATCGTAAAAGCGGTAAAACATGTGGAGCAATTAGCCGGTTTAGATATTACGGGAGATGTAAGTAAAACGGATCTAAAACGAAAAGATGAGATTGGCGGGCTGAATTCTGCCGTTCAAAGTATAACGGATAATCTTAGAACAATTATTAAGGAATTCAGAAGGTCGTCGGAACAAGTTGCGGCAGCCTCACAAGAACTCACTGCTGTGTCAGGACAATCTTCAACTGCTGCTTTAGAAGTTGCAAAAACAGTGGCAGAGATTGCGGACGGAGCATCCGAGCAGGCGTCTGACACGGAAGCCGGTTCTTTTAAGGCCGCAATGTTAGGAGATTCCATAAAAAAGAATCTTGTCTGTGTAAATGATTTAGGTACCGCGTCACAAAAAGTATCGGAGGCTGTTTCAGAAGGTTTAAAAGAGATAGAGAATTTATTTAAAAGGACGGAAGAAAATAATGTTGCAAATAAGCAAATATATAATGTGATTCAAAAAACCAATTCCAGTTCTTTAAAGATTGAAGAAGCCAGCAATGTAATTAATTCCATAGCGGAACAGACGAATTTATTATCCCTTAATGCTTCTATAGAAGCAGCAAGAGCAGGTGAAGCAGGAAAAGGATTTGCTGTAGTGGCGGAAGAAATTAGAAAGTTGGCGGAACAATCGGCAGCATCCTCCGGATCAATCGGTGAAATGGTGAATGAGCTATGTGACAATTCCCTGGAGGCTGTAAAAACAATGGAAAGAGTGTCTGTCATTGTTGGCGAGCAAACGGATAGTGTAATGAACAGCAAAGATAAATTCAGGATTATTGAAGAAGCAATAGCAAAGGCAATGAAAGCGGCGGAGGATATTCATACCTCGGGAGATGAAATGGACGGAATGAAGAATGAAATACTTGATATCATGCGAAGTCTTACTGCCATTGCAGAAGAAAATTCCGCTGCAACGCAGGAAGCTTCGGCAGTAATGGAGGAGCAGGTTTCTTCTATGGAAGAAATTGCCGGTTCCAGTGAAGGATTGGCAAACTTGGCACAGAATCTTTATGGAATAATTAGCCGCTTTAAAATCTAGTACAGAGTTTTTTAAATATCTGGCCGGAAAAACGTAGGATAAAAGTCCACCCCCCGCCTCTTATACAGGGGACTTAAGCCATGCATAAGGTTGTTTTACCGACAACTGTTATGCATGGCTTTTAAACGTTGAAGCCGCAAAACACATCCGTTTAATGCGGCAACGGAAACACACTGGAAATAAATCTTGTGAAGGACGGATTTTTAAGTTAAAGTTACCTGTACAGATGGTAAAAATCTTTTGCAGGGGGAAAACGGCGGATAGGAGGCAATTATGAAAAATAGGCAGCAAGGTATTATTTACCGGCTGGCGGTCAGTGATGCACCATTAACTGCAGATGAGATTGCAAAAAGATTGGCAGTCAGTTCAAGAACAATTAAAACGGAGATGCAGGACCTTCGTAAAGAATTGGAGAAAATATCGGTTTCAGCACTTACTGCCTGAGGATTCCATGATTCATATATATAAGGATTTTGAATATATTTCGGAAGAACAATTTTTTCAATTAATTAGTTTTAAACACTGTAAAAGCAGTAAGAGTCAAAAGCTGATGGAGAATATATTTCGGGGCAATGAGAAAATCATGTCTTACTGCAATAATGAAAAGTCAGTTATTTTGTTTGGCAGGACAGATTTTATGGACAGTGAAACAATTGAACTTTATTGTTTAAAACAAACGGGAAATTGGGCTGGAAATGAAATACGGTATATTTTATATGTATGCCTGGACTGGAAAAATGATTTACAGAAGATGAAGGCGTTGGAAAACAGCTTGTGCCAGCTTTCAATACATTCGGAGTTTTATCGCAATTGGTAAATGAAAAAGGGAAAATTTTTGAAAAAATGGTATATCAATGTCTAAAATCATAAAAAATTGAACAGCAGGTTGACTTCTGGATTTTCCCACATATTAATGAAATTCCCATAGCTCCTGGGGGAGGCAAGTATTTTACTATTGTTTTATATCACTGCAACAGATGTTCCGATTTAATTGTACGGTTTTATTCTCCTGCAGAGAAGTAAAATAATTATATACCCTCACAGACGAATAAATATATTATATTCGCCTGCAGGCGAATATAATTGTTGCGTTTGGAGTTAATAATAGGTATACTATTAGCAGTGAGGTGATAATTATGTTTTTCTTTTTCTTTTATAATCCATATATTGCAATAATAGGTGATATAAAGAAATCAAAACAAATAGATGAAAGAAACGAGATTCAGAAAAAATTAAAAATGGTTCTGGAGGATATTAATCTAAAATACAGACAAGAAATTTCGTCTAAATTTATGATTACTCTGGGAGATGAATTTCAGGGTTTGCTGCAGTGCGGAAATAATGTGATGAATATTATTTCGGAGGTGGAAGCACGGATGTATCCCGTAAATATAAGATTTGGCATAGGGGTGGGTGAGATTACCACAGAGATAAACCCGGAAATGCCTTTAGGGGCAGACGGACCTGCATACTATAATGCGAGAGAAGCAGTAGAACAGCTGAAAGAGAACGAAAAAAAAAGAAAGTCCGGTGATTCAAATATATTGATTGTTGCAGACGGGGAAAACGAAGCAACTGTTAAATTATTAAATACAATTTTAGCCCTGGGAACCGTAATAAAGAATAAATGGACGGAAAGGCAGAAAGAGGTGATAAGGGACTATATCAGACATGGGGATAATCAGCTTAAAGTAGCGGAACGAATGGGAATTACTCAATCCAATGTAAATAA
>JAATEU010000206.1 GCA_015655565.1 Clostridiales bacterium | reverse complement strand
TATGATGATGTAGAGCAGCTTTGCAACACGGTTTTTATGATTCATGATGGTAAACTGCTGGAACCCACAAGCGAATTGGCAAAGAAATATTCAGGAAGGAAATAGTTTGTTAATAACCTGCCTTTGTGCCTATGGAATAATGGTAATAAAAAAAGTTAAATATCTTTACCATCCGGTTTGTTCCTATCATCGGATAAGTTTATATTATAATGACTGAAATATTTTTTCACCTTTTGTATTTAAATAATGATACATGCCGGTTGAAATAAAAACAATTGCCAGAGTTGTCAGACCATTGATATATACTGCATCTACATCAGTTAAAGTAAATAAGAAAATAATGGGGACGGCAACTGCAATCATTCCCCCAAAAGTCGCTGCTATAGCAGCAGCGCTTTGTTTGATTACCATAACCTCTGTGGTCCAATTTAGTTTAGGCAGGTTCAGATTGATGATTAAACCGGATATGGCAGTAAAAAATGCATATGCGGCAGGCATAACCATAAGAACCAACAATTCAGGCAATGATAATTTTAACCCAATTGAAATCAGGATACCGTCAAGGATGATAGCAGGCAACGTAACGGTTAAATTAACTGCAATTTTACTTTGGAATATGGTACGGGCCGTAACCGGAGCTGCCTTTAATATCCATAAGTTTTTTCCTTCCAAAGAAATGGAACTGGCAGTAATAAAAGTCATTGCTATACACATGGATACCGCTGCCGGGGCTAATGCCCCTATAAACTGTGCCGATTCCGGTACTTCCATCACTTGTGCCAGGGTCTTGGGACTCATAAACAAAGTTGCAGCCGCTCCAATGGTCATTATAACAACGCCAAAAGCCGTATTCATGACATATAAGCTCGAAGAGAAATATCGTTTCAATTCTTTCCGGTACAATGCCTTAAAAGGACTTGCCGTCTCCAAATTACCTATTTTATAATTTGATTTTGTATGGCTTGCTGCAATATTTGTGTTAATTAATTTAAAATTCAGTCCAACAATCCAGGAGAATAGTATAAAGGCCAGAACGGATATAAACAAAAATAAAATTATAGAACCGATATGAAAGTCACAAACCGCCCTCCGGTACATTCCTGCCAAGGGATAGATAGCATCTACCTGTTTTGTCAGCACTGCACTCATTTCCCCTAATATTTCCGCAGAATCCTCCACTGTAAAAGAAAATACCATTATTCCGGCTAAAAATGCAAATGTAATGATTAAGCTGATTAAATTGCTATGACGGAATCTTGAGGCAATCACAGTAATTACAGTTCCAATTATTGCTGCTATTATCATCGGAACAACCGGAATGAACAATGCCGTAAGAAGACTTATCACATAAAACCCAGGTGCAGCCTGCGCCAATACGCCATATGCAATACCGGTTGGAATCATTATGATTAAAGTAAATGTAATATTAACCAGATATAATAACAGCAAACGGCTTGCCGCAACGGAACCGGTATTGACCGGCAGAGACATAACCAAATCATAATCCCTGAACCCGAATAAGGTACCCTTTACTTTATATATAGTTGTCATTATAGTAATGACACAAGTAACTGCCATCATTAATTCCGGTAATAATTCCAGCATGCCTATCAGCCGGAGGGAGGTACCGATAGCATAACTATACAGAAAAGAAACGCCGGACAATAACAGGATAAAGAACGATACGGCTGCAACAAATACAGAATTCTTTTTTTTCACACGCCTGTTTTTATTCTTTGAAATAATATTAAAATCAAAAGCGGTTCTTAACTGAACCTTGGTTAATAACCAGATCTGCTTCATAATGCCCTCTCCTATTCCTCAATTAATTCCATAAAAACATCCTCTAAGCTCTGGTTTCCCTTAACGGCAGCCGTATTTCCACTGGCAACTAAATTACCGGCCTTTATAATTGCAATTTTATTGCATAACTTTTCTGCAACCTCCAAAACATGTGTTGAAAAAAATATGGCACTTCCCTCTGCACACAGCTCAGCCATAATTGTTTTTAAAGTATGGGCCGCCTTTGGGTCAAGCCCGACAAAGGGCTCATCCAATACCAATAGCTTCGGTCTGTGAATTAACGCCGATATAATTGCAAGTTTCTGCTTCATACCATGTGAATATGAGGATATTAAGTCACCCAGATTCTGCGTTAATTCAAATGCATCCGCATACTTTTTTGCCAGGCTTTCCCGGTCTGTTTTCGAAACGGAATATATGTCTCCGATAAAATTCAGATACTGGATGCCTGTTAAATGTTCATAAAGATCCGGATTATCCGGCATATAGGCTGTTATCTTTTTGCAGGCAACGGCATCTTTCTTAATGGAAATACCATTAATTTTTATATCCCCCTCCTCAAAGTCCAGCACTCCCGCAACTGCACGCAATGTGGTAGTTTTGCCTGCTCCATTATGCCCGATAAATCCGTAAATATCTCCGGACTCTACCTCTATGGATATATTATCTACGGCTTTTTTGCCGCCTTTATAGCTTTTGCTGAAATTATTGATACTAAGCATAGAGCAGCCTCCTTATTTTTAGTTCTGGTTTATAGATGTTTTGATAATTAACTAAATATCTATATGTTAATATAAACCTGATGAAATAAAAAAGTCAATAATAATATAAAAGCCAACAATAAAATGTCCGTTTACGGGTAATCTTATGTGTTAACCGTACATCCAAGAGCAGCGCGTCTTACTTCAGAAAAAAAGAAGGATTGCATTTTACATTGCCGCCCTCCTTTTATATTATTACTCCTTATATTATTGCTCCGTTATTGAGTTTGCCGAATCACTGCCATAAATAAATTCATGAATTTCATTACGTGTTGCTTCCCAGTCCGTTGGCACAAGCACATCCTGATTACGTTTGCCGATTGGAACCTCTTCCGATTTATAATTTCCGTCAGAAGGTATTCTTAAATCCTCCAGTTTGCTTACATTTAAGCTTGCCGCTTCCTCTAAATAACTGTTAAATTCCGATTGTGTAACATCGGTTTTTATATTAATTTTGGTCAAAACATCATTCATAAACAATCCCAGTTGTAATATATTCTTGGTTTTCATTTTTTCAAAGATGGAATTTAAAACGATTCTATGCCTCTGCGTCCTGCCGAAATCGTTATTTTCCGTTCCTGTCGATACTTTGCGGACCCTGCAGTATCCTAAAGCCTGATTTCCATTCAACGTCTGTGTTCCGGCTGTCACATTGCGGTTGGCCGGGTCAGAAATATAATTCGTGGTATTCAGGTAATTTGCTTCCTTACTTGTTAAGGTGACTTCTACCCCTTCCAGAAGATCCACAATTTTCTCATGATATGCAGAAGTTGCATACTGTGCATGTCGAATGTCTTAAAGGATTAGTAGGGACTAACCCTAACCCACGTTGCGGTCTATGCAGAAAGCCTATCCCCGAAGCTGTAGAACTGGTGGGATCAAGGGAAGAGCGACGTGAGCATTTACAAACTCATACACAAGTTGCTAGAGAAGACGGCGCGATAGTTAATGGTGTCGATCCCTTTGGTGCCCCAGAAGGAGCAATCATGGAAGACGAAGTTTTTTATGAAGAGCGAGTTATACACGTCGATGATGGACTTGATGGTTATGATT
>JAATEU010000576.1 GCA_015655565.1 Clostridiales bacterium | reverse complement strand
TGCATGTAAAAAGTGTTAATTTGGAAACAGTATGTGGAATAACCAGTATTTTACCGATAAATGATAAGTCTGAAATAGCATTTTCAGGAAAGTCCAATGTAGGAAAATCATCCTTGATCAATGCACTGATGAACCGTAAAGCATATGCCAGGACTTCGGCACAGCCGGGTAAAACACAAACGATTAATTTTTATAATATAAATGATGAGCTGTACTTTGTTGATCTTCCCGGTTACGGTTATGCGAAGGTATCGGAAGCATTAAAGGAAAAATGGGGCAAAATGACAGAAAGATATCTGAGAACCTCACAGCAGTTAAAAATTATCTTTCTATTAATAGACATACGTCATGATCCTTCCGAGAATGACCGGAATATGTATGAGTGGATTGTATATCAGGGATATCATCCCGTCATTATAGCTACAAAGCTGGATAAAATCAACCGGAGTCAGATTGATAAACAGATAAAAGCCATACGAATGGGTTTGAATACAAAACCCGGTACGAAAATCATCCCTTTCTCTTCTCTGTCAAAACAGGGAAGGGAGGAAATATGGGATTGTATTGAAGAGATAATAAAAGTTAAAAAAGAAGAAACGAAAACCGAAGGGGAGGTTAAAACGGAGCATGCTCAGGAGAATTAATTAATGGAATAAACCTACAAAAACTTGGTTTTATTCGTTTTCTTTCAGTAAATTACTTAAAACATAAGCGTAAATCTGCTGGCTTTGGGAACGCCAATTGAGGCAGATTTTTACGGCATCCTCTTTGGTGGGAACAGCAAGATTAAGATCTATAATGGAGTCCTCTTTTTCAAGAACTCTGAGACGTACCACAAATTCACCTTTCTTTGCTTCATAATATTCAGAAAGAGTGGATACTTCATCGCGTAAGGAATATTTGTTTTTTTTTAAATATTCTAATATATCTGATTGAATGGCGGGTGATATCCTATATTCAAAAAAAGATAAGGTTTCTCTTCCGGAAGCTGTAATCCGGCAATGGGAACTATGCCCAATGGTTTCAACGGTCACAAATTCAGCTTCAATTAATTCTGATAAAGATTGCTGTATATTAAAATAGTTGGTATAATCTTTTTCTAATAAAAAGTTTGAAATTTGTGTATTGGTTAATGGAAAATCCACCTTGTTCAATAGAAACAAAATAATTAATTTGTATAGTGTAAAGGTATCTGATTGCATGTGGCAGCTCCTTTCCTATAATCATATGATTATTTGTCATATGAGGATTCCACCTTACTTTGGTATTTTTTAAAACTAAAGTTATCATATCACTTAGGGATTGGTAAATCAAGCATAAAACTGCAATCCATCACTGTGAATAAAGGAAGGAAAATTTTGTAAAGCTTCCCGGCAGCTTCCCGGTGTATTCGTTTGTAATCCGGGTTTCTGCGGGTTTGGCATTTATTTTGTTTTAAATAAATTAAAAATAATTAAAAAAAAAGCTTTTTTTTCCTGAATTTTAGGTGTATAATAAAGACTAATAATATTTGGGTTGCATAAATCAGAAGAACTGTCTAGATCATATCGAAATCCATTCCCATTGAAACTAAAAATAAATTTATACTTGTAAAGGAGCAAGATTACATGGAAGCACAGTATAATGAAATGTCCTTAGCGGACCTTAGAGCGTTGGCAAAAAACAAAGGTATTAAAAGTATAACTGCATTACGGAAACAGGAGCTGATTGATGCCTTGATAATGCAGGATACGGCAGATGAGAAAAATGTGGTGGATTTCCAAAAGGCAGGCGGTAAAACGAAAATCCCTGGTACAGCGTCTGATACTGTCGAAACAGAAGCGGCCGCCAGAATCAAATATGAAGAGAAAACTTCAACAGCACAAGGAAAAAGAAGAAATAGTTATTCCCATCCGGAATTGGATACGAAAAGAAATACCGGAACCCAATCGGATATTGATATGAAAAGAAATACCGGAATTCAGCCGGAGACAGATATGAGAAGAAATACCGGAACCCAATCGGAAACGGATACCAGAAGAAATATAATTTCTCCAGCCGAAACGGAACAATTAGACAGTGGCGAAACGAAAGAAGGAATATTGGAAGTAATGCCGGACGGTTATGGATTTATCCGTTGTGATAATTATCTGCCGGGGGAAAATGATGTTTATGTATCGCCTGCACAAATCAGGAGATTTGGGCTGAAGACGGGGGATATTGTAGTGGGAAATACAAGAATCCGTAATCAGGGGGAAAAGTTCAGCGCGCTATTGTATGTTAAAAGCGTGAATGGATTTCATCCGTCAGAAGCGCAGCGGCGTAAAAGATTTGAAGATTTAACCCCCATATTTCCAAATGAACGGATTCATTTAGAAACGTCTGGGGCTAATGTATCCATGCGTATGGTTGATTTAATTTCTCCTATCGGCAAAGGACAAAGAGGAATGATTGTCTCCCAGCCTAAAGCCGGTAAGACAACCCTGTTAAAACAGATCGCCAGGGCCATTACAAAAAATCATCCTGGAATCAGCCTTATTATTTTGCTGATCGATGAACGTCCGGAGGAAGTCACGGATATTAAAGAATCCATAGAGGGAAAGAATGTCGAAGTAATCTATTCGACTTTCGATGAATTACCCGATAATCATAAACGGGTATCTGAAATGGTAATAGAACGTGCCAAACGGCTTGTAGAACATAAAAAGGATGTAGTAATTCTGTTAGACAGTATTACAAGATTGGCAAGAGCGTATAATTTAACGGTACAAGCCAGCGGCAGAACCTTATCCGGCGGTTTGGACCCGGCAGCTTTATATATGCCGAAACGTTTTTTTGGTGCGGCAAGAAATATGCGGGAAGGCGGAAGTTTAACGATTCTTGCAACTGCATTGGTAGATACCGGAAGCCGGATGGATGATGTTGTATTTGAAGAATTTAAGGGAACCGGCAATATGGAATTGGTTCTTGACAGAAATTTATCCGAGAAGAGAATATTCCCGGCCATAGACCTGACCAAATCAAGTACCCGGAGGGATGACCTGTTGTTAAGCCAGTCTGAATTAGAAGCTAATTTTTTAATGCGTAAAGCATTTAACAGCATGAGATCCGATGATGCGGTGGAAAGAATCATAGATATGTTCCTTAAAACAAAAACCAATAATGAATTTATTGAAACCGTCAAAAAGACAAAAATTGTGTTTTAGGTATTGCAATAGGTTAAGACCTATGCTATAATTAAAAAGCTGTTTAAACGATGATAATAGTTTGACTTATGTCAATTTTGAAAAATTATGTTAGTTTGTAAAGAGGTGAAAGCATGAAAGAGGGAATCCATCCGAAGTATTTCCAGGCAAAGGTTGTTTGTAACTGTGGTAACGAATTCGTTACCGGTTCAACCAAGAATGATATTCACGTAGAAATTTGTTCTAAGTGCCATTCATTTTACACTGGACAGCAGAAAGCCGCTGCCGCACGTGGAGCTATTGATAAGTTCAATCGTAGATATGGCCTTAGTCAAGAACAATAGAATGACGGTAACATATCAAATGTTAAAAATCAGGTTGAGGTTTCATAATCTCAGCCTATTTTTAAATTCATGGACAGATGTGGTTTCCCTGAACTGGATTGTTTTAATAATATAACGAGTATGCCTTAGACGAGGCTGCCGTGTTTTTGTTAAAGTATCTTAATATATATGGAATTTATGGTTAGTTGCTTGCCGCCTCCGGTTAAAGGCTGCAGGACGAGAGAGAGGATGTGCGGTAAATGAAACCATCAGGTATTGGCGGACAGGCTGTTATTGAAGGCGTTATGATGAAGAATAAAGATCAGTATGCAGTCGCTGTAAGAAAACCGAATAATGAAATCGTAGTAGAAAAAAATACCTTTGCCAGTGCAGCAGAGAAATATAAAATATTTAAGCTTCCGGTTTTCCGTGGGATGCTTGCTTTTGTTGAATCCATGGTAATCGGAACAAGAACATTATCTTTTTCCGCAAGCTTTTTTGAAGAGGAAGAGGAAGTGAATCAGTCGAAGATGGATAAGGCTTTTTCTAAAATTTTTAAAGGAAAAGCGGAAAGTGTTATTATGGGTCTTACCTTTATGGCAGCGATAATATTAGCGGTGGGTATCTTTATTGTACTTCCTGCATTTGCCGCCAATTTAATAGGAGAACGTATTGAATCGGATGCCTTATTGGCAGTAATGGAAGGCTGTATCCGAATCCTGATCTTTATTTCATATGTTATGGCTATTTCGCAAATGAAGGATATTAAACGGCTGTTTATGTACCATGGTGCGGAACATAAAACAATTAACTGTCTGGAGCAGGGATTTGAGCTGACAGTGGAAAATGTGAAATGGCAGTCAAGACAACATAAAAGATGCGGAACCAGTTTTATGTTTATTGTTATGTTTGTAAGTATCCTGTTTTTTATATTTATACGTGTTGATCAGGAATGGCTGCGCTATCTGATAAGAATCTTATTAATTCCAATCATTGCTGGTGTGTCCTACGAATTTATCCGTTTGGCAGGTAAGAGTAATTCTAAGATAGTTAATATTTTAAGTCAGCCGGGAATGTGGCTGCAAGGACTTACAACCAGGGAACCGGACGATACCATGATTGAAGTGGCTATTCAATCCGTAGACGCCGTGTTTGACTGGCGGGAGTTTTTGGAATTTAATACTGAAAAGCTAAACGGAAACAAAGGAAAGAATAACAGGAACAGCAATAAGAAGAAAAATTCTAACCAAAACCAAAACGGCGGAACAAAGAAAAGCAATTCTCAAAACAATAAGGCTCAAAGTAATAAGCAGACTAAAAATGCCAATAATAACATAAATAATAAACAAACAGGTGATAGAAGCAACAATCAGGATAATATAAGTGAGAAAGCCGGCAAAAAAAACATAAAGCCGGAAAAAGGGAATAAAAAGAAAAGCCGTATCCACGAAACGGAAGTGAATTCTGAGATACTGTCAGAAAAAGAATATAAAAAGGCAATGGAAGAAACTGCAGCTGCCTCACAAAAAACAGTGGAATCACCCCGGAAAAACGTATTTGAAGAAGATGATGAAATACTCAGGGCTTTGGACCG
>JAATEU010000139.1 GCA_015655565.1 Clostridiales bacterium | reverse complement strand
GGTGACGGTAAAGTAATTATAAAGAATGTAGAAGATGTCATGCGGATTCGGACAGGGGAACGCGGAACCGATGCAATATAAGAAACATTTTGACTGAATGGGATGGCAAAGGGGCTGACGGTAATCGTTGGCTTTTTTTATAAATAAATAACCATCACAGGGATGGATAAAGTTACGGAAAAGGGACAATAAATAGGGGAGTCAGTTTTGATAAAAGGCAGAATGGAGTGATAAACATATGGAGGAAAGAAAAGCAATTGTAGAAATTAAGAATGTTAATAAAATCTTCGGTGAAAATCATGTGGTACACGATTTGGATTTAACAATTTATAAAGGTGAATTTCTTACAATGCTTGGTCCGTCAGGATGCGGTAAAACAACTATACTGCGAATGATAGGTGGATTTGAAGAACCGACCGGCGGACAGATTTTAGTTGAGGGAGAAAGAGTGGAAGATAAGGAACCCTTTGAACGTAATGTGAATACGGTTTTTCAGAGCTATGCACTGTTCCCTCATATGAATATATGGAATAATGTTGCTTACGGTTTAAAAATGAAGAAGGTTAAAAAAGAAGAAATCAGCAGGCAGGTAGCAGAAATGCTTCAGCTGGTCCGGTTAAACGGTTTTGAAAAACGTTACCCCAGCCAGCTCTCAGGCGGCCAGAAGCAAAGGGTTGCCATAGCAAGGGCTTTAATAAACCGGCCGAAAGTATTGCTTCTGGATGAACCCCTGGGTGCACTGGATTTAAAATTGCGGAAAGAAATGCAGCTGGAACTGAAAAATCTTCAGAAAAAATTAGGAATTACCTTTGTTTATGTAACCCATGACCAGGAAGAAGCCTTAACCATGAGTGACCGGATTGCCGTCATGAATCAGGGGTATTTAGATCAGCTGGACACTCCGGAGCGGGTATATGAAAAACCTGCTACAAAGTTTGTTGCGGATTTTATCGGGGAATCAAACATTTTTGAGGCAACTATTTCCCATATGACCGGTGATACGGCCAGTATCGGGTTAGAAGTCGGGAATGCCCTTTGCTTATTGGAGAAAGGCGTTTCCTATTCATTATCTGAAATGGTATATGCCTGTGTAAGACCGGAAAAGGTTTTATTTTCTGCCGGTGAGGCAGAAGGATTTAATATAAAAGGGGTCGTAAAGGAACAAATTTATGTCGGCAATATCATTAAAAGCAATATTATAATTGCAAACGGGCAGATGGTAATATTAAGCAGGCTTGACATTGACGAGGTGCCTAAGGTTGGTGAAGCCGTTAATATTTATTGGAATCCGGATGATGTGGTGCTTATGAAATCCAGGGGCTATCAGATACATCATGTTATCGAAAATGCCAGTTTAGGAGGCGATTAAATGAAAAGGAGCTATAGAGCAAGAAATAAAACAATTCCCTTATTAACGACCGTTTCTCCGGTTGCCATATGGCTTATTTTACTGGTGGCGGCACCGCTGTTATATGTTTTGTTTTTAAGCTTTCTGTCAACGGACGGTTACAATGTGGTGTTTTTGTTCACCTTAGACAATTATAAAAACCTGTTTAATCCTACTTATTTAGAAATCTACGCAAACTCCTTTCTTATTGCTTTTTTTACAACCGCAATATGTATTTTGGTCGGGTATCCCTTTGCGTACCATATGGCAAGAGCAGGTAAAAGGAAGAAAACCGTAATGATGGTGATGTTAATGGTTCCCTTCTGGACCAATTCCTTAATCCGTTTAAATGGCTGGAAAACCCTTTTAGGTAAAACCGGTTTTGTAAATACCTTTCTGCAAAACCTGGGAATTATCCGGGAACCCGTTGAGATTCTCTATACAAGAGGCGCTGTTTTACTGGGTATGGTATATATTTTAATTCCTTATATGATCCTTCCTTTATTTGCTTCCATTGATAAGCTGGACCATAGTTTTCTGGAAGCCTCCAATGATTTGGGAGCCAATAAGGTAAAAACCTTTCTCCATGTTACCCTGCCGCTCACCTTTGCAGGAATTTTTTCCGGGTCAATCATGATTTTTATACCGTCTTTGGGCTATTTCTTTGTATCCGATATTATGGGCGGCGGTAAATCACAGCTTATTGGCAATTTAATCGAAACACAGTTTAAAGCGGGAAATAATTGGCCGTTTGGCGCAAGCCTTTCCATGATGCTTATTTTCTTGATCCTTATTATGGTTACTGTTTATAAAAAAAGCGGCGGTGATATGGAAGATCTGGGGGTGATGTAAATTGAAAAAACAAGTTTTTTCAACCGCAGATTTAAGGATGATCGGATTATCCGTTCAGGGACAGAATATCCGGGAAAGGAGTTAATATGAGAAGCAGACAAAAGAAAATTGGCAGAATATTAAGCAGCATATATTCATATCTGGTTTACCTCTTTTTATATCTGCCTATTTTTATTATTATATTATTTTCCTTTAATACTTCAGAGAGGAACATCGTATTTGAAGGCTTTACCTTTGAATGGTATTTAAAATTATTTGATAACGGGGTGCTTTTAAATGCTTACGGCAATACCTTGTTTGTGGGGTTTATCAGCACGGTTATCGCAACCGTAATCGGGACACTGGCTTCCTACGGTATGTCTAAGTATAAATTTAAAGGAAAAGGTATTATTGATATACTTTTATACATACCGGTAGTAATTCCGGAAATTGTATTGGGTATATCCCTGCTGGCTATTTTTAATCTTTCCAATATTCCCATGGGATTAACCTCTTTAATCATCGCCCATGCTACTTTCAGTATTCCCTTCGTAGTATTTACGGTTAATGCAAGACTGGCGGGTTTTGACCGGTCCGTAGAGGAAGCGGCGATGGATTTAGGGGCCGGCAGAATAAAAACCTTTTTTACTGTAACCCTGCCCATTATCCTGCCGGGAGTCATATCAGGGGCATTTTTAGCCTTTACCTTATCCGTGGATGATATTATTATCAGCTTCTTTACCACCGGGCCCGGAAGCAACACCTTTCCGCTAAAGGTCATGGAGCTTACGAAAACCGGTGTTGCTCCGGATGTATATGCACTTACGACCATTGTATTTATTGTAACGGTTGCAGTTACTTTTATAACCCAGCGGGATAAAAAGAAACCGATTAAGGGGTAAGGTAAAACATATTTTTTCACCATCCTGATTTGTATGCATGCCAAGGCATGCAGATGAGGGTAGTGTGAAGTGTGAAGAAAAGGATTAAGGTGCCTTATGAATCCTGTAAATTTATTTATGACAAAGAAAGGGAGAGACTTATATGAAGAGAGGAAAAGTATTTTTACTCACCACCGTTATGGCTGTATTTGTGTTAGGGCTTACTGCCTGCGGCGGAGGCAATAAAAACGGGACACTTAATTTATTTATATGGACCGAGTATATACCCGATTCCGTAATTGAAGGTTTTGAGGAAGAAACCGGAATTAATGTGGAGATGCAGACCTACTCCGGGAATGAAGAAATGCTTGCCAAGGTACAGGGCAGCAATCCGGGAACCTATGATATTGTTGTCCCAAGTGATTATATGGTAGAAAATATGATTTCACAGGGATTATTAATGGAACTGGACAAATCGAAATTAACCAATTTGGAAAATCTGGATCCGGCTTATTTAAATCCAAGCTACGATCCGGAAAGCGAATATTCCGTTCCTTACATGGGCGGTGCCGGTGTTATCATTTATAATAAGAATATGGTGGAACCGGGAGCGGATTTCACCGATTATGATGAGCTGTTTCAGCCGGCTTATGAGAATTCCATAGTGGCATTGGATGATTTCAGGTCCATCATTGGTATTACGGCACTTAGCATGGGTTACGGCTTTAATGAAACGGACGAAACCAAATTAGGGGAAATAAAAGAAAAAATGATTGTCTTAAAGCCTAATATTAAGAGCTTTGACAGTGATTCACCGAAAACCCTTATGATTACGGAAGAAACGGCAGTCGGCCTTATCTGGAGCGGCGAAGCAGCCCTTGCTTTAGCTGAAAATGATAACCTGGACATTGCATTTCCGGATAAGGGAATGTATTTATTCTTAGACAATCTATGTATTACAAAAGATGCTAAAAATGCGGAAAATGCATATCAGTTTATTGATTATGTACTAAATGCGGAGGTGAATAAAGAAATTTCATCGGAATTCCCATATTTGAATCCAAATACGGCAGGAGTTGCTTTAATGGATGATGCTTATAAAAATAATAAAGCCATTGTAATACCCCCTGAAGAAATAGCTAAAGGTTATTATGTACAAAACATTGGCAAAACCGTGGATATTTATAATGAAATATGGGCGGAATTTACGAAATAAAAGGAGTAAGATATTATGTCTATAAAAGAAAATGTAATAAAAGATTTGGAAAGAGTCATTAAAATAATTAACAGTGATGTGTTAACCGAGGAAGAAAAGAAACAGATAACGGAAGAAACCGTGGAGTATTTTGATACCTATGTAAGTCCGGGATGGTTAAAATACAGGAAATCCGTATCCACCAATGCGGCCGTAGTGGAATGGAAGGATTACGGTGCTTACTGCAGCGGGCTTTATGGAGAAGAATTTATTGACTGCCTGGGCGGTTTCGGCATCTATACCTGCGGACACAGAAATCCTGAAATCATTGAAACGGTAAAAGCCCAGCTTGAACATCAGGCACTTCATTCCCAGGAATTACTGGATCCCTTAAGAGGATATTTAGCAAAAGCCGTGGCTGACATTACGCCGGGAGACTTGGAAAAATGCTTTTTTACCAATGGCGGTGCCGAAGCGGTTGAAATGGCATTAAAATTAGCCAGAATTGCAACAGGCGGCAGGTGGTTTATTTCTACGGTGGGTGCTTTCCATGGCAAATCCATGGGGGCGGTATCCATGGGAGGCAAAAGCACATACCGGGTTCCTTATACACCTATGGTACAGCAGGTGCAGCATGTGGAATACGGGAATGCCGAAGATATCAGAAAAGCAGTCCGAAATCTGAAAGCAGTAGGAGAATCGGTTGCAGCCGTAATTTTGGAACCGATCCAGGGAGAAGCAGGTATTATTATTCCTCCGGCCGGTTATTTAAAGGAAGTCAGGGAAATCTGCGATGAATACGGCGTGGCGTTAATCTTTGATGAAATCCAGGCCGGCATGGGCAGGACCGGTACCATGTTCCGCTGTGAGGCGGAAGGCGTGACACCGGATATCCTCACCTTTGGCAAGGCCTTTGGCGGCGGCATCATGCCGATTACCGGCATCATATGCAGGCCTCATATGTGGACGGAGGAACTGGTTGAAAATCCATGGCTTCTTGGTTCGCCTACCTTTGGCGGCAACCCCCTGGCCTGCTCCGCTGCCATTGCAACGATTAAATATATGCTGGAAAATGATATTCCAAAGCAATGTGCGGAAAAAGGCGATTACTTAATTGCCGGATTAAAGAATTTAAAAGAAAAATTTCCTTCTGTTATATCCGGTGTACGTGGTATCGGCTTAATGATCGGCCTGGAGTTCGTAAAAAGTGAGGTGGGATATTCGGTTGCTAAGGGTATGTTTGCAAGAAGGGTCATGACGGCCGGAACTTTGGTAAATTAAAAATGTATACGCTTTGAGCCTGCCGCGGTCATCAGTTATGAAGATATGGATAAGGTTGTATCCAGGATGGAAGAGGCGCTTATTGATACCAAGGCAGAATTTAACCTGTAAAGCAAGTCCCCCGCCTCTAAGGCGGGTAGGGTGGTGAACTTGTTTTTTTCATGGAAGACAGGACTTTCACTGAAAATAAGCGAAGCTGCATAATAGGATAGTGCCAAGTAGCTTAGCGGACCCGGAATATCTGCTTTAACCTGCAACAGTGGCATTAAGTAAATCTGAAAAGTAAGTATTTGGCGGTCACGGATAAGGAGTAGGGAAGAATACGATTATTCGTGGAAGGATATAGATTGGAAATATATGGAATGAAAGGATATAGATTGGAAGTATATAACATTGGATGGGTATATATATAAAAGGAGGAAGCTATGGAAATTAAGAAAAATTATATTAATGGTGAATGGGTTCCTGCCATTGACCGTAAAACAAGAAAAGTGATGAATCCCGCTAATGGTGAAGTTATTGCAGAAACGGCAGAAGGCAATGCGGAAGATGCCAGACTGGCAATTGCAGCTGCAAAGGAAGCCTTTTATGGCAAGGGTGAATGGAGACGCATGAGTGCCCAGAACCGTTCCGATATATTATTAAAAATTGCGGACGGAATGGATGCAAGAAGGGACGAATTAGCAAAAACCGATACCCTGGACAATGGAAAACCTTTGCGTGAGGCGGAGGGAGACGTGGATGATGCTATCCACTGCTTCCGTTATTATGCAGGAATGATAAAGGCTCCTTATGGCGGCGTATATGATGTGAGTGACGGTTTCGGACCCATGCACTCCTATACCGTTCATGAACCGGTTGGGGTGTGCGGACAGATTACCCCCTGGAATTATCCCCTGTTAATGGCGGTCTGGAAAATTGCACCTGCACTGGCAGCCGGCAACAGCATTGTATTTAAACCAAGTTCACTTACACCTTTATCCTCCGTATTATTATTTGAAATCATGGATCAGGTTGGTTTGCCCAAAGGCACGGTTAATCTGGTTATGGGTTCGGGAGGTACGGTAGGACAGCAGATTGCCGAAAGTCACGATGTTGATATGGTAACCTTTACGGGCAGCACGGAAGTAGGCCGGGAAA
Organism: Clostridiales bacterium; assembly: GCA_015655565.1. Taxonomy (GTDB): domain Bacteria; phylum Bacillota; class Clostridia; order Lachnospirales; family Lachnospiraceae; genus Anaerocolumna. The sequence continues at coordinate 1,811 of JAATEU010000139.1, read as the reverse complement.
TAGCTAAGGCGGCAGTCGGTAATTTGAAAAAGGTAGGCTTGGAGCTGGGGGGAAAATCACCCAATGTCATATTTGCGGATGCCGATTTGGAAGGTGCGGTGGAATGGGCCATGATTGGTATCTTCTTTAATCAGGGGGAAGTCTGCTCGGCAGGCTCCAGAATTATAATTGAAGAGAGCATCAGGGATAAGTTTGTGAAAAGACTTGCGGAACGTGCCGATGCCATGACCTTAGGCAATGGCATGGATAATTCCGATATGGGACCTTTGATATCCGAAGAGCATATGAATACGGTACTGAATTACATAGAATCTGCGAAAAAAGAGGGAGCGGCCTGTGTATGCGGCGGTTACCGCTATACTAAAGGGGAATGTGCCGGGGGTTATTATGTAAGACCTGCGATTTTTGATAACTGCACACCGGATATGACCATCGTAAAAGAGGAAGTATTCGGCCCGGTTGTATCCGTTCAGACCTTTAAAACCGAAGAAGAAGCAGTGGCTTTGGCCAATGATACCATATATGGCCTTGCCGGTGCGGTCTTTACCTCGGACGGGGCAAGGGCCTTACGGGTGGTAAAAGAAATAAGGGCAGGTATTACCTGGATTAACTGTTATAACCCCACTTTTAACGAAGCTCCCTGGGGAGGTTATAAGATGAGCGGCTACGGCAGGGAGCTGGGTATCCATGGTCTGGAAGAATATCAGGAGATAAAGCAGGTCAATATTAACCTTGCGCCGGGTACCATCGGTTGGTATGAGGAAAGGTAGAGTATAAAACGGTTTAAGTGTCATAAGGGGAACCTTTCCAATGCAGAAATCTTCCGCCATACCTGGAAGCGGACGGGAACTTTTATAAGAGCTTTCTTCCTGCGTTTGTCCTGATTTTACATTATAAAACAATTGACAAATCCCTTAAATCAGTGTAGACTTTATCCAGTAAAAGTGTTAAACTTTGATACTTTAAAGCAATTAAGTTTTAGAAGTTTAATAGCAATTGCAATAACAGTTTTACGGGAGGGTATTATGAGAAAAACAAAAAGAACGATGTCAATTCTATTAATAGCATTATTAGCAGGTGCATCCCTGGCCGGATGCGGTACGAAGGACGGTGCTGCCGGCGGAGATCCCTTTCGGATTGGGGTAAACCAGTTGGTAGAACATGCTGCATTGGATGCAGCTTATCAGGGATTTGTGGATGCATTGGAAGATGCGGGTTATGTTGATGGAGATAAAATTAAAATTGACCATCAGAATGCCCAGGGAGACCAAGCTAATGCCAATACCATTGCAACAAAGCTGGTGAATGATAACAATGACTTAATTTTAGCCATTGCAACTCCGGCATCCCAGGCAGTTGCAAATGCAACAAAGGATATTCCGGTATTAGTTACTGCGGTTACGGATCCTGCGGCTGCCGGATTAGTAGAATCCAACGAAGCACCCGGCGGCAATGTATCCGGAACATCTGATTTAACACCGGTTAAGGAACAAATCGATTTATTGGTTAAATTAATTCCCGATGCAAAAAAAATTGCGGTTTTATACTGTTCCAGTGAAGTGAATTCCGAAATCCAGGTAGATATGGCCATTGAAGCAGCCGCCGCGCTTGGAATTGAAATAGAGATAGCAACCGTATCCAATACCAATGAGATCCAGCAGGTTGTAGAATCCTTAATTGGGAAAGTGGATGCAATTTATGCTCCTACGGATAATGTAATAGCAAAAGCGATGCCGACGGTTGCACAGGTGGCCAATGCCAACGAACTTCCTGTTATCTGCGGTGAAGAGGGCATGGTTGATGCAGGCGGT
>JAATEU010000099.1 GCA_015655565.1 Clostridiales bacterium | reverse complement strand
ATGCTGGTGCTTAAGCAAAAAACTGTTTAAACTAAAAACGGTGTATTGTCCAAATTTGCATGCCCAATTGGCTTCCCGCGTTCCCCGGCGGCTTATACGGCCGTACCGTCTCCGTAAATCCGGTCCGGCATCCAGCCGTCCTCACGTTTTCCGCTGATGGCATAATTAAGGCAGTTAATAATATCCTTTTCGGGAATATAGTTTCCCGCATATTCCACCATGTAAGAAAAATCCCGGAGCCACAATGCGTTGTAGCTTGAAACACCATCGGGAGTGTACAGGTTAATGCCGTTATCCGCTTTTGACCGGCTTCCTTCTATTAATGATTTTGATAAGGTACCTAAATACTCCAATGTTTTAAGACTTGCGTTCATTATAAACCTCCTGTTTATTTCATAATATTTGAAATCTTTAAAGTTTTTATTAGTATAGCATATTATAAAACATATTAAAAGATTATTTATAAATAATATTTGTAAAAATATTTTGTAAATATACTTTACAAAAGAATTGAGAGATGCTATAATATGCACAAGAAAAAGATTGGAGATGAAAAAAATTGTTAAAGAATACTACCAAAGTCTTAAAAGAGGCAAATAAGTATCTGATAATGCAATGTATTTTAAACTATGAGCCAATTACGACCGAGGAAATAGTGAAAAAAACCTCCGTCAGCAGACCTACGGTTTTAGAGATTCTGAAAGAGCTGACCGAAGAAGGATATATAGTTAAGAACGGATATTCTGAGTCAACAGGCGGCAGATCACCTGCACTGATTTATGTAAATAGAGATTCCTGTTATGCAGTCGGAGTAGATTTTGAATTTCCTAAAGTACGTATGGCGGTATCCAATATTAAAGGAGATATCATAAAATCAAAAGAAATTAAATTTTCCCTGAATGAAATACCGGATGTAATTAAAAACCGCCTGATTTCAGAAATTAATTTATTACTGGAAGGGGCAGGGATTGCATTAGAAAAAGTTATCGGCATTGGCTTGGGCTTATCCGGCCTGATTGATAAATCAAAGGGGAAATCCGTTCATATTGAACGTATTAAGGGATGGAGGGATGTAAACATCAGGAAAGAGATGGAAGATGTTTTTGGTATCCCGGTTTATATTAACAATGATGTACATTTGCTTGGACTTGTGGAAAAGAAGAAGTATATGGCGGCAGAACAGAAGGACTTTATATATATAGGAATCCGATCCGGTATCGGCAGTTCGATTTTTTATCATGGAAAACCTTTCAGCGGCTGTAACGGTAATGCGGGATTTATTGGACATACTACTGTGGATACAAATGGGCCTTTGTGTTTTTGCGGCAAGAGGGTATGTCTGGGTGTGTTTTCCGGGTAGCTTGCAATGAATGAGCAATATGAGAAGATCTGCAGATCCCTGGGAACTGACTTTGAAGAAGAACAGTTTTTTACCGTGCAGCAGTTTATTGAAAAAGCAAAAGAGGGAGACAAGGCCTGTACGGGCATTCTGAAACAGGCGGCTTATTATCTGGGAGTTGCAATTGCCAATATGGTAAAAACCCTGGAAATTCCCACGGTAATTATTGGTGCCTGTCAGGGAATAGACGGCTCCATACTATTTGATAAGGTAGGCGAAACAATAGATTCCCTCATGATCAGGGAAATGAAAGAAGCTTTCACTATTCATCCCGGACAGCTGACGGAAGAAGAATATCCGCTTGGGGCCTGTTACTATGTATATGAGCATTTATTTGAAAAACCGAAACTTTCACTGGCAGTAGAGTAATACATTTTATTATGAATATAATCCTTATGGGTTATAAAATAAAAACTAATATAGGAGGTTTATTATGAAAAAAAAATCAGGAAAAGGGTTAGCGCTGCTGGTTTGCTTAATTCTGGTGTGCACGGGCATTGTCGGATGCGGTTCGGCATCAAATGATAAAAATCCGGACACACAGGAAGAGACAGGTGGTGGTACTGCAACAGAAGAAGCAACGGCAACTCAGGCACCTGACACGGAAGAAAAAGCCACGATTGAGATTCTGTCCCTTAAGACGGAGGAAGGACCCCAGAACGCTTTCAATCAGATGTTTGAAAGCTTCAGGAAAGCTCACCCAAATGTGGAATTTGATATACAGGCAATGTCTTCAGATGAACTTAAGACTACGTTGCGTGCAAGATCAGCTTCAGGTGACATGCCGGATATCATCACATGGATGAAGGAGGTTGAACCGGAATATTTATTGGATTTATCGGGAGAAAGTTTTATCAGCAACCTGAATGCCGATTCCGTATCTGCCGCAAATGCAATTTACGATGACGGCGTATATGCCATGCCTGTGGATAATGGGTATATAGGGTTGTACTACAATAAAGATGTATTGGAGGCAAACGGCCTTGAAGTACCTAAAACAGTTTCAGAGCTTAAAAATACCTGCGAGGCATTAAAGGCAAAGGGTATTACACCTTTTGCATCCAGCCTCAGCGACCTTTCTGTTCCGTACATGTCATTGATAGCTTTATTTTCAGAAACCGTATTTGGTCCGAATCCTGACTGGAGTGCGCAAATGGATGCCGGAGAGCATACAATTCTTGAAGACAGCGGTTGGAAGACTGCCTTTGATTTACACAAAGAATTCGTATATGGATATAGTGATCCGGATACGGCATATAACCAGTCCTACGATGATTGTGCAGCATTACTTGCCAATGGGGAAGTTGCTTTTTACGGCAATGGTTCCTGGGCGCTTTCCGGTATCAGGGATGTAAATCAGGATGCAAATATCGGGCTTATGGCCTTCCCGGTCTCTGAAAATGAACAGGATGCGAAACTTCTCTGCTTCCCGGATACCGCCCTGTCAATTTGTGCAGGTTCCGAAAACATTGATGCTGCGAAAGAATTTTTAGCATATGTTGCTTCCGAAGAGGCCGGAAAGATATGGTCTGAGAATGTAAAGGTATCCTCTACGGTAAATGGCGTAAATGTGGATTATGATCCGATTTCGGCAGACATAAACTATTATCTGACCAATAATTTATTTACCCCTTATGGCGACCGTGTATTAAGAAGTGTGTTTACAGATAAACTATGGGAAATCTATTCTTATTATATGTTGGATGAATATGACTGGGATACATTGGCAGGAGAGCTTGACAATGCCTGGGAAACTGCCATAAAGTCACAATAGAAATTTTCAAATGGTTTTGTATGTGCGGCGGTATTTCCGCCGCTGCACATACTACTATTTATTAGGTGGTTGATTATGAAGAAAAAAATAAAAAGTAATTTATTTTATGGATTGTTATTATTGCCGGCACTGGTTTTATTTGTATTATTTTTTATAATACCTGTAGTACAAAGTACATGGCTTTCATTTACAGATTCCTATGGCATGAAGTCTACCTATAATTTTGTAGCATTTGATAACTACAAAGAGGCACTCCGTGATTTAAGTTTTAAAAAGACAATCAATGCTACCACAAAGTATGCGTTGCTTAGTGTTATATTTGGAAATATTTTATCTTTGGTTTTGGCCTTGCTCCTGGATTCTAAATTAAAATTTAAAAACACATTGCGTGCAGTTTTTTTTATCCCGAATATTATGAGTTTGCTTGTTGTAGGTTATATATGGAGTTTTGTATATACATCGGTATTTCCTGATATTTTTACATTGACAGGTATTAAAAATTTTACGATTTTAGGAAATAAGACATTAGTAGTTCCTGCACTGGCCGTGGTCGGCATCTGGAATGCGGCAGGCTACTATATGGTTATATATATTGCGGCATTACAGGGAATTTCAGAAGATTTAATGGAAGCAGCCAGAATTGACGGGGCGGGTTTTTATCATCTGCTGCGCTACATCCGCTTACCGCTTATAGCCCCGACAATTTTTACCTGCCTGATCCTTTCTGTTGCGGCGCATATGAAAGTATTTGAATTACCGTATACAATGACCTCCGGTGGTCCTGTGGGAATGTCTACAACCATGGTTTACAAAATCTACACCACAGCATTTAATGCAAACCGGAACGGATATGCGGCGGCACAGTCCATGATATTGTTTATAATCATTGCATCCATAACCCTGGTGTTGAACTATATTATGAAAAAGAGGGAGGAAAAACTGTAAATGGATAGAAAAACCGGTAATAAACTGGTATATGGTATTAAAGTTATTTGTGTCTGGATACTTGCAGCTGTTTTCCTTGCCCCGCTTTTACTGGTAGTTTTAAATTCCTTCAAGACAAAAGGCGAGATTATGACATCCGCAATTGCCCTGCCAGGCTCGTTTTATCTTGATAATTTTATAACAATTGTCAGTAAATCAAATTTTGTCAGTTCTTTTCTTTGCAGCTTATTTATCGTTGCCGTTACCACGTCCCTGACAGTCCTGGTGTCGGCTATGGCCGGTTATTCCCTTGCTAAATGGAAAAGCAGGATTGCCGGCATTCTGATGGTTGTAATTATGTCGACACTTTTTGTGCCGTTTCAGGTATATATGGTTGCCATGATTGTAGTAGTCAGGGATCTGGGACTGACAGGAAGCCTTTTGGGGCTGATTCTGGTGTATATCGCATTAGGTATGCCGGTTCCGATTTTCTTATGCCGCAGCTATGCAGTAGGTATGTCAAAAGAAATTGAAGAAGCGGCCATCATAGACGGATGTTCTAAATGGACAATGTTCCTTCGGATCATACTTCCGCTGATGAAGCCCATATTGGCTACGGTAGCGGTTTTAAATGCGCTTTGGGTTTGGGGGGAATTTCTTGTGGCTTTCCTGGTTTATGGAAATGGGAAACCTATGACTCTGCCGCTGTCACAGAGATATTTTTATGGAACTTACAGTAACCAGTGGAATTTGATACTTGCAAATTTTCTGATTTCAAGCATACCGGTTGTTTTGTTCTATGTGGTAATGCAGAAATATATCGTAAAAGGAATAACAGCAGGTTAAGTGAAAGGTTAAAATGACAAGAAGAAGCTTACGCTGAAAATATGAAAAAATTACTGATAATATCGTTGGATATGAATCAGATGAATTTTAGATACGGGTAGTTTAGGAAGGGGGATATAATCAGGAATGAAGTGTTTTATTGGAATTGATATCGGGGGACCAAAAACAAATATAGGAAACGTTCAGGAAAAAGGAAGTGTTAT
>JAATEU010000151.1 GCA_015655565.1 Clostridiales bacterium | reverse complement strand
TGAAAGGTTGAAAGAAAATATAAATAGAGAAAGGATGCCACTTAGTAATTCTTTCAACCATTTTTATTTGTGGCAGTACCGCAGGTAAACCTGCGGTATGCAATGGGTGTAAATTATGAAGAAAAGATTACTTGCGGCACTTTTGATAACTGCAATGACTTTTTCCGGTTTAACAGGCTGTTCCTCATCGGATTCCCAGACAGGAAGTACCCCCGCGGGAAATACAAATACGGCGGCTCCGGACTCAGCTGATACTGCAGCGGACGGAAATGTTGAAGAGCAGGAACTGAATATTGCTGTTTTTCAGGGAGGATTTGGTGATGAATACTGGAACGGAGTAGTGGAGCTGTTTGAACAGGAACATCTCGGTGTTACGGTTAACATGACAATCAGCCCGACCATTGCAGATATTATCCGGCCCCAAATTGTGGCAGGAAATGCGCCGGACTTTATGGCGCTGAATGATTCCTCGGAAGACGGATTAATCCTGTCTTTAATTAAAGATAACGGTCTGATGGAGCTGACGGATGTTTTTGACGGGCAGAATTATGCAGGGACGGGCATCTTAAGGGAGGACATAAAAGACGGCCTTTTGGAAAGCTCAAAATGTGCGCCTTATACCGGAGATAAGAGGATTTACCTGGCTCCGTTTAATACGGGCCCTCAAGGTTTGATTTACAATAAGGCATTCTTTGATGAAAAAGGCTGGAAGGTACCTGCAACCTGGGACGAATTCTTTGCCTTAGGCGATGTTGCTTTGGAATCTGGAAGGGCCTTATTTACCTATCAGGGAATTTATCCGGGTTATCTGGAAGAAATGCTGTGGCCGGCTATCGCATCGGCAGGTGGAATGGAAGCAATTAATGCAATCGGTTCTTATGAAGAAGGCTCTTTTAACAATGAAACCGTATTAAAAGTATTGCAGAAAATTGCTGATATTTCAGCAAAAGGTTACCTGTTAAAAGGAACCGTAGGTATGAATCACACGGAATCCCAGTCTGAAATGATGCTGGGAAAATCCGTATTTATTACCAACGGTACCTGGATGGAAAGTGAAATGGCGGATGCGCCAAGGGAGGAGGGCTTTGAATTTGCTATGGCACCGATACCGACCTTTCAAGCTGAGGATATACACTATGTTTTAGACAGCTGCGAACAGTTTTCAATTCCGGCAGGTGCAAAAAACCCTGAGCTTGCGAAAGAGTTCCTGAGATTTTTATACAGCGATGAATCCGTAAAATTATTTGCAGAAAAGGCCGGTGCCATTTATGCGGTAAAAGCGGGCAGGGAATTAGCCAAGGATTATATTTCGGAATCAACTTACAATATGTATGGAATTTATGATGAAACAAATACGGCTTCCCTGGTCATGAATTTTGAATCTCTGCCGTCAAATTGTAAAATTAATGCTTCTGATGAAATTTTTAACCCGGTTACTTCCGTAATAAACGATGAAATGACCGTAGAACAGTGGGCGGAAAGCGTAGAAGCCGCCTTTGCCCAGATACGCGCAGATAAGAAAGCCGCGGGCGAATAAATAAGACTCCCAAATATAATTTTACATAAATTTATGGGCTGTTGCAAAACGGTAATGTGTTTTTGCAGCAGCTTCATGTTTAAAGAAGGAGTGAAAGGCTTGGCTAAGAAACCTAAACTATTTATTACAGTCTGTACGCTGCCGGCTGTCATTTTAACCCTGTTGTTTATGATCCTTCCTATGTTCAATGCTATTTATCTGTCTTTTACGGATTCCACAGCTTTGAAAGTGGGAATTAACAGCCGGTTTATCGGATTCGATAATTATCAGTATATGTTTCAGGACAAGGCCTTTATTCAGGCTTTGCAGAATACAATAAAGCTGATGGCTGTTGTGCCGGTCCTGACTTTATTCTTAAGTTTAATTTTTGCCTTTGTATTGACACAGGGTAAATTGAAGGAAAAGGCTTTTTATAGAACGATATTTTTTTTCCCAAGTATTATTTCCCTTACAATAGTAGGTATTGTATGGTCATTTGTGTTTAATCCGACCAAGGGGATATTAAATCATTTACTGGAATTATTAAATTTGGAAAATCTGCAGCATGCCTGGCTGGGAGAAAGCAAAACCGCCCTGTGGTGCGTGGCGGCAGCTCTTATCTGGCAGGCAGTTGGTTACTATATGGTAATGTATATTGCATCCATTGACGG
>JAATEU010000126.1 GCA_015655565.1 Clostridiales bacterium | reverse complement strand
GATGCCCTTATTATGTGGCTGCATTAAGGAATACCCTTTGTATAGGAAGACGGTATATAGGATTTTCCCTTCCATATAATACTATATATGGAGCTTGTCCTACCGCCAGGTTTAATAGACAGCAGAGGATATCTGAAACAGATCAGGTATTGGTTATTACTAGGAGATAAGAGATACAGTAATTCCCACTGTAAAAATTCCATAATAAACGTTATAATAATACTAAGAAGCTGGCCAAGTTAGCAGGAGGGATAACATATGGACAAGGTAAAGATGAAAATCCGCATTAACAAGGATGTACGCTGCAACGTATGTGGGAAAAAGATTATCATGGAACAAGGAATTATGAAAGAAGATGTCTTTGAGGCAGCTAAGGAGTGGGGATATTTTTCAAAATATGATTTGGAAGTTCATAAATTTAATATATGTGTAGAATGCTACGATAAACTGATTTCTACTTTTAAAATACCAATTGAAGTAGTACGAAAAAAAGAAGTTTTATAACAGGAGCAGGGCTGTTGCAGATACACTGTAAGGATGATCCAATTGATTTGGAACCTGTGTCCGGGTCTGCAGCAGCCTTTTTTATCCCAAAATTGCTTAAAGCAGGAGTGAGTTTTCCATTTTTCAATCTTGTTTTAAGTAATTTTTGGAGTTTTTTAGTGTCATAGGAGTTCTTTCCCTGAAAATCCGGATGACTACATCGGGAAACTGCCGGGAACTTTTGCATAATCTTCGTGCGTTTGCCGTGGCATTATGCTGGTAGGACTTGATAATCAGTATATATTATGTTAATATTAAAGCAGAAAAGCTTTGGAAATATGTGTATGTTTTTATGGAAAAAGGCAGAATAGAGCTATATAATGAAGCTGGAAAATAGCATAAAAATGCCCTGCATTTTTTATGCATCTTATTTCTGCAGTATCATATCTGCTTGCAGATATAATGTGTGCAGGTGAATTAGTGAGGAAAATACATGTTAGATGTTTGTTTACTTGGTACAAGCGGTATGATGCCTTTGCCGAACCGGTGGCTTACCGCTTTGATGACCAGATATAATGGCTCCAGTTTATTAATTGACTGCGGTGAAGGAACACAGATTGCGATCAAGGAAAAGGGCTGGAGTTTTCATCCCATAGATATTATATGTTTTACCCATTATCATGGCGATCATATCAGCGGATTACCCGGTTTACTGTTAACTATGGGAAATGCGGACAGAACAAAACCGGTTACCATGATTGGCCCTAAGGGCCTGGAACGCGTGGTAAATGCACTTCGTATCATAGCACCGGAATTACCGTTTGATATTCATTTCATAGAACTATCCAATCCGCTGGAAGAAATCCGGCTGAATGGTTATGTGATTCAGGCCTTTAAGGTAAATCACAATGTTGTTTGTTATGGCTATACTATTTTAATTGAACGTGCCGGAAGATTTTTTGTTGAGAAGGCTCATGGGAACAATGTTCCGCAGCTGTACTGGAATCGGCTGCAGAAGGGAGAAACCATTCAGGCGGGAGATATTGTCTATACACCGGATATGGTATTAGGACCGCCCAGGAAAGGTATTAAACTTACGTACTGTACGGATACCAGACCCATAACCTCCATTGCCGAACATGCAGAGCATGCAGATTTGTTTATATGTGAAGGCATGTATGGAGAAAAAGACAAAGAAGAAAAGGCAATCGATCACAAACACATGACGTTTTATGATGCGGCCAGATTAGCCAAGGCAGCCTGTGTACGGGAATTATGGTTAACCCATTACAGTCCATCCTTAGTAAAGCCGGAAGAATTTATGGAGGATACCAGAGAAATCTTTACTAATGCGAAAGCCGGAAAGGATGGGAAAAGTATCACTTTGGAATTTGACCCTGACGAATAAACACTTTATGAGCAGGTGGACTCATCAATAGGAAAGGAGGACAGGCGGGACGCTGATGAAAATCGGAAGATATTGGGGCGAAATTTGTCCGATAAGACGGAATTGGATACGGAAAAATAAATAGATACATTTGTAAAGGAGCTGCTGCAAAATAACTGATTAAGCTATGGGGCAACGGCTCCTTTCTTATGTGATTCTGCAAAGTATTGTGATATATGTACAATTTCGAACTGAAAATTTGTATAAAATATAAAAAATACAAAATAAAAAATTTTAAATTTAAAATATATTGATAAATTATACAAAATATAATATAATTAAATAAAGGCTAAAAGAATAAAATAAATAATATTCTTCAATACCTTTATGCCTTTAAATAAAATATTTTATATTTTATATTTTTATTCTTCCGTCAAAAGAGTAAAGAAATTAAAGGAGTGAAAGTATGTTCGGAGATAGTCACATACAAGTCGGCGCCGGGCGTTATATACAGTGTCACGGTGCCTTAAATCGGATTGGAGATGAAGTTTCTTTTTTTGGCAAAAAAATATTTTTATTATTTTCAGATGATGCAGTGAAAGATAAAACGTGGAATAAAATTCAAAAAAGTTTAGAAAAGACGGGAATAGAATACCTGGTTTATGTTTTTGAAGGGCCATCTACGGAAAAGAATTTTCTGAAAATAGCAAAGGAATTAGAAGATTCACAGGCCGATATGATTGCCGGTATCGGAGGGGGAAGAATATTAGATATTGCAAAAGCAGCCGGTGATTTAACCGGCAAAAGTATTTTTACCGTTCCAACCTGTGCTGCAACCTGTGCTGCTTATGCCGTTTTGTACGTTGTTTACGGAGAAGACGGCTCTGTTGAAAGAAGTGGTTTTTTGCAGCATGAAATCAGGGGGGTAATTGTTGACATGGATATAGTTGCAAACGATTGTCCGGTCCGTTACCTTGTTTCCGGAATTGCAGATGCCATGGCAAAAAAACCGGAATTCATGTTTACAATGATGCATCTTGGGGAAAAAGGAATGGCGGCAACCTCTGATATTGCAACCTTAATTGCAAGCTATACCTATCAGAAATATACGGAAATCCCGGAACAGGCACTAAAAGATATGGAAGAAAAAAAAGACAATTTATTATTGGATAATATTATCAATATGAATATCATGTTAACTGGAATGGTATCCGATTTGTCAACCGGTGGGAAGCAGCTGGCCATAGCTCACAATTTCTATGATGCTATCTGCTGCCTGCATAAGGATATCAGATCAAAGTACCTGCACGGAGAAATTGTAGGCATGGCGCTGCCCTTGCAGATTGCCGTAAACGGCGGGACAAAGTACGAGATAATGCGCTTAAAACAGTTTTTAGATAAAATAGGGATTCCTGTAAGCCTGAAGCAGGCAGGTTTTCCGGAGGATAAAGAAAAACTGGAACGGTTAATTACCTATATTCATAAAAAAACCATAGAAAGTGATATTGAATTACTGGAGCAAATTCGCACCGGGATGAAATATATAATGTAATTGGGAAAAGGGAAAGGAGATTGTATTATGGTGAAAAAAAGAATGCTCGCTTTAGGATTAGCGGCAGTAACATTAGCGGCTTCCCTTACAGGGTGTGGGAGCAGTTCGGAAACAGACAATCCGGCGGCAACAGCCGGGCAAAGCGGGGAAACCGATTCCGCGCAAACAACGGATTCTTCTGATACGGAAGGAGACATAATAAAAATTGGTTTGATTTCTATGATTACCGGTGATAATCCGTTAAATGGTGAAAGAATGAACCAGGCGGTTCAAATGGCGGTAGATGAATACAATGCCAATGGCGGTATTCTCGGAAAGCAGATTGAATTATCCATTCAGGATGACCAGACCTTACAGGATATGGCTGTTACCTGTGCCAGTAAACTTATAAGTGAAGGCAGTGTGGGAATTATCGGACCTCATAGAAGCACCAATGCCCTGGCTGTTGAAGCTATCGTAGAACAGGCGGGAATTCCAACATTTACAGGCGGGACTTCACCGGCCATCAGCGATCTCGGCAATGATTACCTGTTCCGCTGCCGTGCTTCCGATACGATATTTGCGGAAGCTGCCACAAAATATGCAGTTGAAGCCTTGGGGGCTGAAAAGATTGGATTATTCTTTAACAATGATGACTTCGGTACAGGTGCGGAAGGCGTGATAAAAGCTTACTGCGAAACGAATAATATTACATATGTGGAAGAAGGACATAATACAGGCGATAAGGATTTTACGGCACAGATTATGAAAATGAAATCGGAAGCGGTAGATGCGGTAATTATATGGACCCATGATGCGGAACTTGCAATTCATGCCCGCCAGATTCATGATTTGGGATTAGAGGCTGAAGTAGTAAGCTCCCCCGGCGTTACCATGCAGCAGGTTATCGACATGTGTGAAGCGGAATGGATTGAAGGCTGGTACGGTGTAACGGATTATGTTTCCACAAGTGATGAAGAAACTTTAGTGGATTTTAAGAAACGGTTTACAGAAAAATATGGTATTGAACCTGAACTGTATGCAGCCTCCTATTATGGCGGAACGGTTGCTTTATTAGAAGGTATTAAGGCGGCCGGTTCAACAGACAGAACGGCCGTTATGGAAGCAATCAGGAAAACAAGCGGCTTAAAAGTTCCTGTAGGAACCATGAACTGCGATGAGAATAATGATTTGGTACATAACATTAACGTGGCGGAAATTAAAGATAAAATCCCTCAATTCATCGAAGCAGTGACGGTTGAATAAAAACAGTTAATGTTGCCGGTATTTATGCCGGCAACATTTCTCTTAAAGGAGGTTATGTTTATGAGCGGAATCTTAATCCAATTACTGATCAGCGGGGTGGCAATGGGATTTATATATGCATTGGTCGGCGTTGAGTATACGCTGGTGTGGAATTCTACAGGTTTATTAAATTTTAGCCATGACAGGCTTATTACAATAGGGGCCTATATTTTTGCAGGTACATTTATTGTTAAATTGAATTGGAACAGGCCCCTGGCAATATTATTTACATTTATATTGACGGGTATTTTAGGAGCATTAATAGCAAGTGGAATTTTTAATCCCTTACGGCATATGCATTCTAATATTTTTGCAATTATGGGGACTATTATGCTTGGCAGGATATTGGCGGAGACGGTCAGACTGATCTGGGGACCCGTACCATTTACCATTCCCAACTGGCTGAGCGGATCGGTACCATTTGGAAATTTCTCTGTTACAAAAGCAAAAGCAAACGGCGGTGTATCTTTTGCAACAGGGTGCACGCATTAATATCAATGATTTGAATGGAAACAGCTTACTTCACCTGGCGGCACAAACCGGCCAAACCGAGATTGTACAGGAATTGCTAAACAAAGGGGTAGACCTGAACCTGGAGAATAACCAGGGTGAAACGGCTTTGCTGATAGCGGCTGCCTGGCGGCATACAGAAGTTGTGAAATTGCTGTTGAAAGAAGGAGCAAATGTCGATTTTACGAACAAGCAGGGAGACACGCCCTTGTTTTTCGCCATCCGCTCGAAACAGCTCCCGATGGTAGAGCTATTACTTGACAATGGCGCCCAAATCAATCATGTGAATCATGCAGGAGAAACACCGCTGTTACTGGCTTGTTACGATACCAATCGCGCGCTGGTTAAGCTGTTGATTGATCGTGGAGCCCAGGTTTCTCAAACCTCCAAATCAGGGATGTCGCCTATCTGGTATGCCTGCGCCAACAACCAGAAAGAAATCGTTGCGCTTTTCCTCTATCAGGGGCTTGATGTAAACACAGCGCGGCCGTTATCAGGCGCTGTTGAATCGATGAATT